>JAUWMS010000563.1 GCA_030613045.1 Candidatus Latescibacterota bacterium
GGCGCGCCTGGTGCGGCCCGGAGAGTCGGGCGGAAGATGGAACGATAGTCCGGGGCAATGTGGTCTATGCGTTCCGCTCCACGGATCGTGGGAGGTCCTGGGAAAAAGTGCCCTCGATCCTCTGGCCCCACCATACCCGCACGCTGGTCGAATTGGGCAATAATACGCTGACAACGCACGATGGGAGATGGATCTCCTGGCTGGTGGGAACGGACGGCATCGAGGGCGTATCTAAAAGCAGCATGTACTCCGCTCAGCTATATGCTTCTGAGAATCACGGAGAGACGTGGGAATTCTACAGTGAGATCTATGGGGATCCCACCCATCGGATCGCGGCTTCCTATCCGCATATTGTCGTGCTTCCCTCCGGTCGTTGGTTGGGCTTCTTAGGGTGCTGGTTTCAGTCGGGAGGTGCGAGAGTTCGCTGGACCTCGTTATGTGTGTCCGATGACGAAGGGCTGAACTGGTCGGAGCCGCGCCGCATTCACTCCTGGTCGATATCTCCTTTTCCGGTGCTGCTCAGAGACGGCCGCTTGGTGCTTTTCTTTATGCGTCGCCTTCCTGATCCGACCGGACTCTATGCCATCGTTTCCGAGGACGAGGGTGTGCACTGGTCCAAGCCCTTATGTATCCGGGCCGATACCATCCCCGCTGGGCCACGCGGAGGGATAGACGGCGGGTATCCCGTGGCCTTCGAGATGGACGATGGACGCCTTTTCACGGCCTATTACTGGCAGCATGACGATGCGGATGTGCCGTGGCACGGTGGACGGAAGTTCATCGCCGGGACGAGTTTCAGATTGGATTGACAAGGGAGATCTTTGCTGTTTTCAGAGAGGATTTCCAGGCATTCGGTGGATCGGGATCGGGCATTTCCTGCAAAAAGAAAGGCGGCGAGAGTTGCGCAAAGTGTCTATAGGCAGAACGCGCGTCACCGGCCTGTGCATCGGCGGGAATCCGTTCAGCGGTTTTTCGCACCAAGGCGATGAGCGGAGCCGGGAGATGGTGGCCTATTTTACGCCCGAACGCATCAAAGAAACGTTACGTGCGGCGGAGCAGGCGGGCATCAATACCTTTTTTGGCCGCACGGACGACCACATTTTCGGCATCCTCCGCGCGTATTGGAAGGAGGGCGGGACCCTGCAATGGTTCGCACAGGTATCTCCCGAACCGGGCAAGCCGGACAGTTGGAGGCCTTGGCTGAAGGCGGCATTGGACCTCGGCGCCGCCGGTGTTTATATACACGGGGGGGTGGTGGATTTCTGGGTCGCGAACGCGCTTTTTGACTTTTTTTTCGAAGCGCTGGCCATAATGCGCGAAGCCGGGGTGGCCGCGGGATTTGCCGGGCATCAGCCCGAGGCCCACGCGTGGATCCGCGACCACCTCGACGTGGATTTTCAGATGTGCAGCCACTACAATCCGACGGATCGCTCCGACCATACGGAGCACATCTCAGAGGGCGAAGTCTGGGAGGACGAAGATCGCGAAAAAATGCTTCGTGTGATTGCCACGATTGAGAAACCGGTCGTCCATTACAAGGTGTTCGCGGCGGGCAATAAACCCATCCTGCCCGCGTTTGAGGTTTTGAGAAGGGGGATGCGAAAAAAAGACGTCTGTTGTGTGGGCGTATTCCCGAAAGACGATCCCCAGATGTTCTCCAAGGATGTGGCCCTGTTCGAACAGTACGTGGACGGACATCCAGAGTAGCGGTTTCGGAAAGATCGCGTACGAACCGGTCGGTCCCATTTTGTGGGTCACGTCGTCTCAAGGACAACCCTGCACGCTTCCATCCCGGGGGAACGTATTATGGAACGTTTTATCATCGAAGGAGGACA
>JAUWMS010000332.1 GCA_030613045.1 Candidatus Latescibacterota bacterium
CACGATGTTCCGCCCCGTGCCCACGTCCACGATCAAATCCTGCTCCTTGCCCGTGCCGGCCTCCCGCGTGATCTCCTTCAACCGGGACACATACTTATGACTCGTCTGCCTGGCGATGATCAGCCCAATCTTCGCCGCGGACGTCCCATCCGTATAGTATTCCTCGTGCTCCTCGAGAACGCCGTATAGCTTCCCGACGGCCTCGATGTCCCGCTCGAGCGCGGCCTTCGAAGGCTGGTTCGACGACGGCTGCATCATATACGCAAACCAGGGATTCGCGCCGCACGCCGCAATCTGCGCAGTCGCCACCTGCATCTCGATTTCGGGAAGGCCGATATAGTGCCATCCCCCGTGACAGTGATGCACGAACACCACCGCCGGATTCTGGCCCGCGCGAAGATACTTGGCCGCAATCGCCCAGAAATGGAGCGGATGATCTTTCGGGCCAGGATGAAAAAACGCCTCCGCGCCATTGAAGTGCTGATATCCCTGCAGCTTCTGAACGTCCCGCGCCACCCGCCACGAAGCCGAATGCCAGCTCCCTGCGTTGAGGAAAATCACTCCGTCCGGATTGATCTGCAAAGCCGCGGCCTGCGCCTCCCGCAAGAAATCCACCATCGAATTCTCCCGGAACGCCACGAACTCCTTCCACGCCGGATCCGACCAATCCTCCCGCTCCGGGATCGCCCCGCCGAACTTCTCCCGGCAGTACGCACACGAACAACACCCCGGAAAAACCACCGGCCCATCCAGGAAAACCCCGTCAATGCCCGTCTTCATCGCCTCCCGAATCACCCCGAACGCCCACTCCCGCCAGGGAGAATTCACACAAAACGTCGTGCCGTCCCCGTAAAGCGGATGCACCCTGCCGTACGCCCGTCCGTCCGAAAGCGTTTGCTCCCAGCCCGGATGGGCGTCCGCGAACGTATATGAAAACCAGTGCATATTCAAATAAGCCAGCACCTTGATCCCGTGCTTGCGGGCATGCGGCAGATACGCCCGGAGCAAATCCTGTCCCTTCAGACTTGGGAGGCGCTCCAAACCCTCCCCTTCAAACGTGGCCACGTATCCCAACCCCGGCGCCGCTCCCACCGTTCCGACCAGCCACTCGCAATTGATGTGCCATTCCTCCTTCTTCCACCGGGCCGCCTCCTCCAGCTCCTCCGCCGAACGCGGGGAAAAATCCACGCCGCAGTCGAAGCGGGCCATCCGCACGGGCTTTTGCCACCATTTTAACTCGGATCGTTCGGCCATTTTTCGTTCTCCTTTTCTTACCGCAGAGATCGCAGAGGGCGCGGAGAAAGGCAAAGACTGAGGTTGAGGCCACGAACCTCGATTATCTCAACCTCAGTGCTCTTGTCAGAACTTGTAGTTGCTTCGTAAAAAGCCGGAGTAACCTCGGCACTGGCAAAGACAAAAAACCTCTAAAGAGGCTGGAAGACAGTCCCTTCAGGGAGTTTATGATCTTCGCAGTGTTAGCTTTAGCTCGGCTTTCCCAAAGAGTTAAAGGCCATCTAAACTTCTGACAAGGAGCACTCAGCCTTAAGCGGCCTTTTCTTTGCGTGCGCAGCGGTTTTTGTTTCGTTTTGGACTATACTCACTCGCCGAAAGCTCATCATCCTCAAGGCAAGAAATATACGATGTAATCCCGCCCTTGTCAAACAAAAAAACCGCCTGAACGCACAAAAGCTCAGACGGTTTTTCTGAATACTTTTTATGGACAAACTCAGCTCAGAATACGAGTTTTCCACTTAGACGACCAGAACCACTGATCACACTGATGATCCCACTGATGGCTCTGATCCACCACACCCCACCGCCGGAGGTGGACGCTGGGACGGGAAAGGGATCAGTGTGATCAGTGCGTATCAGTAAGATCAGTGGTTCTAATCGCGTACGTGCAAAACTCACCTCAGAAGAACAATACGCTTGGTCTGCGTAAAATCTTCGGCCCGGAAACGACAGAGGTAAACGCCGCTGGCCATAGGTCTCCCGGAATCGTCTCGACCATCCCACAGTGCCAAATGAGCGCCTGCGGGCATCTCCCCATCCATCAGTCTTCGGACTTCCTGACCGAGCAGGTTATAGAGGCTCAATCGGATTTCTGAGGTCTCGGCGAGCCGATATCGGATGGCCGTAGATGCGTTGAAGGGATTGGGGGAACTCTGAAGAGGCGCAAACCCTTGGGGAAACGAAACCGCCGTCGCTGATCTCAAAGCATGCAACTCCCCTTCGGCATCCAAAAATATCCCCTCTGTGACGGTGAACCTAAAATTCTCTGAAGCCCCCTTGCACTGGAAGCACAGCTCCACCAGAACGCCAGCGCCTTTCATCACCGCATCTTCCTGGACAGCATCCGCTACGATGACCTCCCCCACTGTGGGAGACACGACCAAAAGTGGCCTTATGTTATTCCCATCGTCCGAGAAACCCGAACCGACGCGCTTTGCCCCTCTGAAATCGAACCGGTCTGGGTCATACCTTACCTTGAAGCTGTATCCCTTGAGTTCCTTGACGCCATCTAACCGCACCTGCAATTTCACATCTCCCGAAGTTTCCTCTGAGCGATCCACCCTATCCCATGACAGGGAAGCCTCCTCCTCGGTCATCGGTATCGCCTTCGCCGATCCGATGCTCTCACCGTAATTTCCCGCGAAGATCGAGAAGTCGCCCAAGCCAATATGGCCGTCCCCATCCAGATCGTAGAGGAGAACAAAATCTTTATGTCCCTCCGATAGGCCGTAGTATCTCACGAACAAAGAGAAGTCGTCCAGCCAGACTTTGCAGTCGTTGTTGAAATCTCCTAAGAGCCCTCTTATAACAGTTATAGGACGGGAAAGGTCTAAGTTACATTTCAAATCACAACTTACACCATCCACTCCCTTATACGTGATTTCCTCAATCCAGAACTCGGCTTCATCCCCTGTCTTGAAACCTGCCTTAGTGGTAAATTGCAAAACAGCTAACAGATGTCCATCCCCATCAGGCGCCTCCTCGGCGTCAGGAAAATTCCATAGGATCATCGAAGCCATACCGACAATCTCAGGATCCGTAGGATGCGGTGCTGGCCCGACCATGATTGGATTCCACGGCAGCAATACATTTGGTTCCTCTCCAACAAAGCTCGAGAAACTCCCCCTATCATAGCTGACAAAAGCGCTGTCATATTTCACAGATAGCGTGTTTCCGATAAGATTAGAGACTTCCTTCGTATAGAACGATAGGACAACTGTCGCAAAGGGACCACAACATACTCCCGTGTTCCCTTGATCCCCGGACTCAACCTTCCCCTGAATCTCCACGTCAACGGATAAGCCTGCGTGGGCGTTCTCACCCTCATAAATGGCCCTGACTATGGTAGTATCCCTATCGCTTGCCCCTACCGGGTCTGTGGCTGTGAAGATGATAGATTCTTCACCATACCAGTCTGGCTCCGCAATGAAGGTAGCTATGCGAGTTGTAGGGTCAAGGGTTATCCTGACATAGACATTGCCGCTATATGACCAGCTTATCTCGCTATCCAAATGATCCCTGTCGCTCACGCAGGTATCTAAGTTCACCGTGAAGAAACTGTCCTGTTGGAAGCTTATGGTATCCGGCATATCCACTATCGGTGGAACGGTGAGAAGAATCTCATAATGGGCGATGGCGGTCTTAGGGGAATCCATGGTCACAGTGGGTGGATTGTCGGATATAGGGATATCGTTGACAGTCCAGCCTGCGAAACAATACGTTATGCCATCCCTGGTAAACTGCGACGACGCTTCGCCTATGTCTGCCGGGCTTGCACCGTCATACCAGCCCTCCCCCCGCAGGGTGGCTATCCCCAAGGGATCGGTCTCCACAGTGAGGTAATATTGGGTTTTGTAGTTTGCGATGTATGTCCCTGCGTCCTCTGCGCTGGCATGGATAGAGATCACAGTGTCTGTGCTTGTGCTCTTTCCGCTCCAATTGGTAAATTTGTACCGGGAATCATCCGAAATATTTTGGACGGAAAGCACCTCGAGCCCGTGCTCCGTTTCGGCTTCCCATTTGAGCGTCTCGGGGGAAGCGTGCCAGGTGGTATCCATCTTTATCTTTACGGCATGATCGGTGGTCTGGAAGGCATACTCTCTCCATCCAGTATCTATCCAATTCGTATCGGCTACCTCGTACACACAGGAACCCTCAGAACAGAAGTGGTCCCTCTGTTCCTGTTTCCTTTGTTCTTTCTTGCTGTCCGGGTGGTCAGGGTCATCTATCCACCTCGTCTCCTCGGTGTCGTACCAACCGTCCGTCCCACAATCCGTCCCATCCGACTTGTTGCGTTTAGTGCCAGTGTCTGCCAAAACTCA
>JAUWMS010000020.1 GCA_030613045.1 Candidatus Latescibacterota bacterium
GATATACCCCTTGAACTGCTTTCTCCTAAGAAGTTCGGCAATCGCGTTGATGCGCTCCATCGTCCCGTCGGGCGTGCCGATGATCCCGCTGGACAGGAAGATCCCCTGAACCCGGCGCGCGCGGTAGTACTCGAAAAAGGCCTTGACCAGCTCCTCGGGCTCGCGGGTGCATCTTCGGGGATCGCACCCCGCCCGCAGGGGACAATATTTGCAATCGCTCACGCACACGTTGGAGATCAGCGTTTTGAGCAAAAAGGTTTTTCGTCCGTTGGGAAGCGCGACCGGATAGATCCATTTGTCCTCTTTCGAACGATGACGGCGATCCGCATCGCTGGATCCGCAGGCGCACGCCAGATCGTATTGCGAATCCCGCGAAAGGATGGAAAGCTTTTCCGTGGTATCCGGGGTTTTCTGAATTCCGACCATTCCAAAAACCTCCGAGCGTTTCCTCGATTCCGAATAAGAGTCTATCCGAAAACGGCCTTTGTGCGCTTTCAAGGTCGTCCTGATCCCTTCGACTGCGCTCAGGGCGAACTCCGTGAAGAACCGTGGTTTTGGAAGGGCGAGATTCTTCATTGCACCCAGAATGACACGGACGAGACTGATGTTTTCGGATAGACTCTAAGAGACCCATTCCAATATACTCATTCCATTTGGAAAAGCAAGAAAAAATGAGTGGATTCCGATCCCCCTGCCCGATGTTTTTTCAGGCCCCCGCGATACAGGGGATCGAACCGCTCGAAGCCTGCAAATTGTGTGGCTCAGCGCACGGCTGAAGGCTGATTTTACAAGTCTCAACTTTCTAACCTCTCTACGAGATTGGCGGGAAGTCCGACAACTCGGTCCGATCTGTGATCCAGAATCGCTCCGTATGCCGCTCGCCGGCCTCGTTCATGCGCTGCGCCTCCTCCAGAAACTGCGCTTTCGTGCGTCCGAACAGCACCTGCTGGGACTCCTGAGTGGCCAGAGCTTCCGGACGCTTATGGGCGGTCTTGCTCACGTCGAAGACGATGGACGGAAGCGCAAGCCCTTCGGTGGCTTTGTAGTAGAAGAGATGGGGCGTTTTCCACGGGGAGCCAAGCTCCGTGGCTACGGGCTGTCCTGCGTGCCACGTCGCCTCTACGGAAAGGTCGTGGGTGGCCACGTGATCGCGATGCCGATCCACGGGGCCGTGGGTGAAGATGGCTTCGGGACGCACCTCCCGGATCGCCTGAATACATCGCTTCAGGGTCTCCTTGGTGTTCACCAAACCCATGTCCGGAATGTCAAAGGCAATCCGACGGGCGATGCCCAGCACCTCATCGCAGGCGGCCATCTCCTTGCGCCGTAGTTCCACGATCTGATCCCGCATCTTGGGATGGGGATAGCCTTCGGATCCGTTGGTGAAAATCGCCACCACGACCTGTACGCCCTGTGCAGACAGCTTGGCCATCGTCCCTGCCATCCGAATTTCATCGTCTGGGTGTGCTCCGAATACGAGGATGCGCGTGTAGTTCATGTTCCGTCCTTCGGAAAAGATGTGGAGTTCGTGATCTGTGCGGTCAATTTAGTGTTCCTACATATAATGGTCTTTGAGTCGAACCTATAAACTTGGGGCCTGACTTTCTGTTCAGACATTCCCCCTCTCCTTATTCTCCCCTATCCCTCGAATGGCAAAACACGGCCACTCACGAGTCTCCCTTTCGCTTTCTGCGCTCCCACCATGCCAGCCGCTCTTTGATCTTGCGCTCGAATCCGTATTCGGTTGGTGTATAGTATTTTTGTCCCTTCAACCGCTCCGGGAGGAACTCCTGACCGGCATAATGGTCTTCGGCGTCGTGGTCGTATTGGTAGCCCGCTCCGTATCCTAGGTCTTTCATCAACCCCGTGGGCGCATTACGGATGTGCATGGGCACGGGGAGATGGCCGGATTTGCGGACTTCGGACCGGGCTTGGTCCAGGGCAACGTAAGCGGCGTTGCTTTTGGGAGCCGTGGCGAGGTAGATGGCCGCCTGTGCGAGGGCTAACTCGCCTTCCGGAGAGCCGAGGAAATGGAAGGCATCGCGCGCTGCAATGGTTACAGAGAGGGCCTGGGGATCGGCGTTGCCCACGTCTTCGGAGGCAAAACGCACCATCCTACGGGCGATGTACAGGGGGTCTTCGCCGGCCTCCAGCATCCGGGCCAGCCAGTAGAGCGCGGCATCGGGATCGCTGCCCCGAAGGGATTTGTGGAACGCGGAGATGATGTTGTAGTGTTCGTCTCCGGACTTGTCGTAGGAGAGGACTTTGCGTTGGGCCGCCTGGCGAACCCGTTCGGCGGTGATCGGGCGGCGTCCGTTTACGTCCGGCTCGGTGCTTGTGGCGACGAATTCGAGCAGATTGAGGGCTCTGCGCGCATCCCCGTTTCCATAGTCCACAAGGGCATCCAGCGCATCCGGCTCCACATTCGGGGAGAGATCGGCGATGCCGCGCTCGTGATCCTCGAGGGCGCGTTGGACGATGGTCTTCAGTTCGTCCGCGTTCAGCCAGCTTAATACGAAGACCTGAGATCGGGAGAGCAAGGGGGCGTTCACTTCAAAGGAGGGATTTTCGGTGGTGGCTCCGATCAGGACGATGGTGCCGTTTTCGACGTGTGGAAGGAAGGCATCCTGCTGGGCTTTGTTGAAGCGGTGGATTTCGTCAATAAAAAGGAGGGTGCGCTGCTCGGAATAACGCTGCTCTTCCGCGGCCCGAGCAATGACTTCCTTGATCTCCTTGATCCCGGCGACCACCGCGCTGAAGGGCACGAACCGGGCCCGGGTCTCGTGGGCGATGATGTGCGCCAAAGAGGTTTTCCCCGTGCCGGGCGGCCCCCAGAGGATGAGGGAGCGGAGTTGGTCCTTCTCGATCATTGCCCGTAGCGGCGTGCCTTCGGAGAGGATGGCGCGCTGCCCCACAAACTCGTCGAGCGTTCGGGGACGCATTCGATCCGCGAGGGGCGCGGAGCGGGATTCGGAAGGAAGCTCAGGCTGAGATGTCTCGAAGAGATCCATTAGCTACCTGTGGGAAATGAAAAATGAAAAATGAAAAGTGAAAAATGAAAAATGACATAGGAAACATCATGTTAGCGAAGGGCCGTTTCTGCCGAAGCTTACTTAGCCTGCATTATTCATAAACTTCAGCTATGAAGGCCGGAAACTCAGGAGGCCGAATAAACCCGTAAACGGGTAACTCCGCCCCCCGATGAGCCGGAGGCCATTAGAGAGACGGAGTTCCCGCGGTAGCGGTTTATACCCTGCTTTATTCGCAAATCTGTGAGTTGATGCCCAGTTTCAGGCTTTACTCAAGCCTTCTCGAAAACTAAGTTTTGAGACCAAAAAATTAAAATGCCTTGGGACACAAGTGTAAGGAAGAGTTCTGTCCGAATTCATGAATAATGCAGGTTAGCAACCTATCGTTGCCATCTGAAGCCTCCTTTCACTTAAAACGGACTTTTATCCAGCCCCATGTTGATGGAGTCATTTGCATCTCAATGACTGTGAGATCATAAACTTTGAGTAGAGAAGAGGCACCTATGTAAGCACAGTCTCCCGAGACACAAATGGACGCGCCTCCCAATGGGAGCTGATCTTCTTCCCCTCTTGCAACCTCGCGGGGATTAGCGACATCGGAGATGTCAAATACCGAAAAGTAAGCGCTGAGGAGGATATAGGCATAAGGCTCTGACTCTGAAATAACGAAATCCATCCCTGTGCATAGATGCTGCGTGAAAGAACTCTGCATAAGAGGGTTCGAAATTTCTGATACATCCACAATGGAAAAAGTATATTGGAGAGGAACAGACCATCCGTATTTGGATGCTAGATAAGCATAGGAACCCGAGACTGCAATCTTATCACCGTAATCGCCCGGAAGATCATAATGGCTGACCTGGTAAGGACGGGTGGGATTAGAAATATCCACTATCCAAAACCCACTCTCACCAGCGACAAAAGCATAAGGATATGTAATGTCGATATCTGAGGCCCCGCCAGGCAAATGACAGTAGCCTACTTCTTGAGGCCCCGAGATATCCGAAATATCTATTACCCAAAGGCCTTCTTGGGAGGCTACATAAGCGTTAACACCCGAAATAGAGATCCCATTGAACGCTTTAAAAAGATCATGGTGCGTCACCTTCGGATCTATCGGGTTAGAAATGTCTATTATCTCAAGACCCCCATGGAGTTCAGGGGTCCCAGCCTGAGCATGGAGATATTCGTTCCACACTAAAAAAACATAAGGATCAGAAAACGTCATATCGTAGATATGAGCCTGAATGGGTAAGTCCGTTTCACTTATGATGGCAGGAGAGTGAGGATTAGAGATGTCAATGACATAAAACCTCGGCTCCTGCCAGCCCAAGGCATAGAGATAGCCGTTTCCACAGATAAGCTGACTGAAGCCTTGCTCCAAAGACCCTACAAGTTTTACCTTGTCAGCAACCGCATCTGAGAAAATCCCACTCAACAGGATAAATAACAACGTGATGAATATCCTCATGAATCTCATCTTATTTCTCCCCTTGCTTTTTACGTTCCTCCGCCGCTCTCAAAACACACGCCACATTTCGAAGCATGCCCGAAAGACACCTCACCAAACCGCTTTGTTTTACGCCTCACGTTTTACGCGGTTTCTTCTCTGTCAGCGGCTTCGATAATTCCACCGCCTACCACCACATCGCCCTCATAAAACACCACCGATTGGCCGGGCGTGACGGCCCATTGGGGGGTATCGAAGCGTACGCGGACGTTGCCGTTATCCAACGGCGTGATGGCGGCCGGAGCGGCTTCGTGGTTGGAGCGGATCTGGGCGCGCGCGCACAACGGCGCTTTTGGCTGTTGAACTGCGATCCAGTTCAGGTGCTCGGCAATAAGTTCCCGGCTCAACACGTCGTCTCGTTCGCCCACCCACAGCGTATTGGTGGAGGGATCTATCCGCGTGACGTAGATCGGATGGCCCACCGCAATCAGGCCCTTCCGCTGTCCGATGGTATAAAATGCAAGACCCTGATGGGTTCCAAGGACACGCCCCGCCTGATCTTTAATCGGCCCCTTCTCAAATTTTTCTCTAAGCCTTTCGCGCAGGAAGCGTCCGTAATCGTTATCGGGGATAAAGCAAATCTCCTGACTCTCGCGCTGGAGGGTGCCCTTCAGATGGAGAACCCTCGCTCGGTCCCGAACGTCCGATTTTCGCATCGCGCCGATCGGAAGCAAGGCTCGGGAGAGCACCTTTTGATCCAATTTCCACAGCACGTAGGATTGGTCTTTGGTCGGATCCGCGCCGCGCAGGAGGATGAAACGATTCATGGAAGCGTCCCATCGGACCCGGGCATAGTGCCCCGTAGCCACAGTTCGCGCATTTAGGGCCTCGGCCTGTTCGAGCAGGATCCGCCACTTGATGCGGGGGTTGCAGAGGACGCAGGGATTGGGCGTGCGCCCGCTCGCATACACTTCGATGAACTCCCGAATTACCAAGGTCTCGAACTCGTTCCGGAAGTCCACCACATTGTGCGCGATCCCCAAGGTCTGACAAATTCTCCGGGCCGCGTCTATGGCCTCCCCGGCGCAACCGCTCTCGTCGTCGAACAGGCGCATCGTAATCCCGACCACGCGATAGCCTTGCTCTTTGAGCAGGACGGCTGCTATGGAGCTGTCCACGCCGCCGCTCATAGCGAGGAGGACGGTTTCTTGAGTCATCGCCATTCCTTGTTGAAGGCAGGTAAAGGCTGGTAAAGGTAGAGGTAAAGAAAAAGGCAGAGGCAAAAGCAAAGACAGAGGCAAAAGCAAAGACAGAGAAAAGACCTCCTCCAGCCCGTGCGCGGAATGGATTCCCGAACCGTGAGGTTCAGGTCACGGCGTCAGGCGGGCGGCGCGTTTTTGGTCCGATAGTCCTCTATGGCTTTGTGCAGCGCATCCGCGGCGAGATTGGAGCAGTGCATTTTGTTGGGGGGCAATCCGTCCAGGGCTTCCGCCACATTTTTTCGGGTGACCCGTTCGGCCTCGTCGAGGGTTTTCCCCATAACCAATTCGGTCATCATGCTGCTGGTGGCAATGGCCGCGCCGCACCCGAAGGTCTGAAACTTGACGTCCTGAATGCGGTCGTCCCGCACCTTGATGTAGAGTTTCATGATATCCCCACACACGGGATTTCCCATCTCGCCTATTCCGTCCGCATCGGGGAGTTGTCCCACGTTGCGGGGATGTTGAAAATGATCCATCACTTTTTCACTGTACATTTTAATTCCCCTCAATTTTTATTGCACCGCAAAGGCGCAAAGGACGCGAAGAAAAGACAGTGGGAGGTAAAGGGTGGAGCGGAGGAACTCAATCTCAACTGTCACTTTGTTTGAATTTCTTTGCGCTCTTTGCGCCTTTGCGGTGGGATTCTATTTCTTACGTCAGCGGCGACATGGCACGCAGGCGTTCGATGATGGGAGGCAGCACTTCGGACACGGTTTCTATATCCTCCAGGGTGTTGGTGCGCCCCAGGCTGAAGCGCACGGAACGCGGGGGCAACTCCGGGATGATGCCCATGGCGTTCAGCACGTGGGAAGATTCCAGCGATCCGGAGGTGCAGGCCGACCCACTGGCCACCGCGATGCCCTCCATATCGAGGCTGAGGATGATGGACTCGCCTTCGACGGCGGCAAAGGAGAGGTTCAGGGTGCTTGCGATGCGTTGGGTCGGATGCCCGTTCAAAAAAACCCGTTCGATGCGGTCGGTGATCTTTTTATGGAGCGCGTCCCGCAGCTGGGTCAGGCGCTCGGACTCCTCAGCGCGTTCGGTTTCCGCGATCTCGGCGGCCTTCCCCAAGCCGACGAGGCTCGCCAAATTTTCCGTCCCGGCTCTGCGACCGTGCTCGTGATGGCCGCCGTGGATCAGCGGCGTGATCTTCGTGCCCTTTCGGATGTAGAGCGCGCCAACGCCTTTGGGTGCATAGATCTTGTGGCCCGACAAGCTCAGAAGATCCACGTTCAGTTCATCCACGAGGATGGGGAGTTTCCCGGCGCTCTGGCCCGCGTCGGTGTGGAAAAGGACGCCGTGTTCCCGCGCGATGCGTCCGATCTCCGGGATGGGCTGAATGGTGCCCACCTCGTTGTTCGCGTGCATAATCGTGATGAGGATCGTGTGGTCCGTGATGGCTTTTCGGACGTCGTCGGGATTCACCCGGCCGGTTCCATCCACCGGAAGATAGGTCACGCGGAAACCCTCTTTCTCCAGATAGCCGCACGAGGCCAACACCGCGTGATGCTCGATCTGGGTGGTGATCAGGTGATCGCCTTTGTTCCGATAGCTGTGCGCCACCCCTTTGATCGCCATGTTGTCCGCCTCGGTCCCGCTTCCGGTGAAACAGACTTCGCGCTCCCTGGCTCCGAGCAAGTGGGCGATCCGGCCCCGCGCCCGTTCCAGCGCTTCCTTCGCCTCGCGACCGAACGCGTGGATGCTGGAGGGATTGCCGAAAACCTCGCTGAAATAGGGCTGCATCGCGGCCAGCACGCGGGGATCCACCGGCGTGGTGGCGTTGTGATCCAGATAAATTTTTTTCATAATGAGTCCTCCGATGTTTGAGATTTCCAAAGAAAGTCTTCGAGGCTTTGGAAATCTTCAATCCTTTGTTTCCGCTATTTCTAGGATCAGATCTTGGAGTGTGGTCTGGTCGAACAGTTCCTCGAGCTTTCGGCTCAACCGCTTCCAGAAGAGTTTGGTGACGCACTGATCCACGATGTCGCAGGCCTCGTCGGAGACATAGCAGTCGCACAGCCCGATGGGGCCTTCCAGCACGCGGACGATGTCGCCGATGCGGATGCGATCCGCGGGTTTCTTCAGCAGGTATCCGCCTTTGGGACCTCGAATGCTCTCCACCAACTCCGCTTTTTTGAGCCGGACGAGCAGTTGCTCTAAGTAAGATATGGGGATGGCGTGACGCGCCGCGATGTGACGGATCGTCACCGGGCCTTCGCCGTAATGGGAAGCCAGCTCGAACATCGCCTTGATGCCGTATTTGCCTTTGGTGGAAAGACCGACCATTTCATATCCCTTTTTTATAGTGCGCACCGCAAAGGCGCAAAGGACGCAAAGAACTTCACACAAGGCAAAGGTTGAGGTTAAGGTTAAAACCACCCAACCCAGTCTTGTCCGGGCCTTACCCTCGCGCCGCCTTTTCTTTGCGTCCTTTGCGCCTTTGCGGTGAGAAGTTTTTGGGTGCGTCTCAAATATACTAATCTTGACCATTTTTGTCAAGTATAAATTTAATCGGTGCTGCATTTTCTTTTTGACTTGACTTTATGCGCGAAAAGTTGTACTTTGTGCTGCTCTAACTTCAGTCTGAGAAAATTCTAATATTTTGTTGGCGGGATTGCGAGGAGCGGTATGGATCTTTCCATTGCAAGAAGAAGTCCGGCCTGTCAGG
The DNA here is from genome assembly GCA_030613045.1 of Candidatus Latescibacterota bacterium. Classification (GTDB taxonomy): domain Bacteria; phylum Latescibacterota; class 4484-107; order 4484-107; family 4484-107; genus 4484-107. The sequence continues at coordinate 8,410 of JAUWMS010000020.1, forward strand.
AATGCGGGCGGTGCTTCGATTTGCAGGATGCGACGGACACCGAGACCATGGTGGAACGGATCGCCCGGGAGGTGATCCAGCGGGTTCGCGAGCAGGCGGGTCTCCCGGAGGCGGGAGACAAAAAGGTCGTGGTGGGGGTTTCGGTGCGGCACGTGCATCTGACGCGCGATGCGCTGGGGACGCTGTATGGGCCCGGGCACGAATTGAAAAAGATGCGGGATCTGTATCAGCCGGGGCAATTTTCGGCCGAGGAGACCGTGGCGCTCGTGGGTCCCCGGATGCGGACCATCGAGCGGGTGCGGATATTGGGGCCTTTGCGGGATCATACCCAGGTGGAGCTTTCCCGCACGGATGGTTTTACGTTGGGTCTGGAACTTCCGGTGCGGCATTCGGGCGACATCGCCGGCACGCCGGGGGTGACGCTGGTGGGGCCTTACGGTGCGCTCACCTTGCGGGAAGGGGCGATCCGCGCGGACCGGCACGTGCATCTCTCCCCGGAGGATGCGCAGCGTCTCGGCTTCGTGGACGGAGAGTTGGTGAAGGCGGTGGTGTCCGGGGATAAACCGTTGACGTTGGGGAACGTGCGGATTCGGGTGTCGCCGGGACTGAAACTGGAATTGCATATTGATACCGACGATGCCAATGCAGCGGATGTTTCGTGCGGGGATCTGGTGGAGTTGGTGAAGGGGTGAGATTTCTAAGGCGGAGTGAAACAATCTCCGAGCATCGGTCCTTCAACAGACGTAAATCTCTATATCGCTGGAGGTGAGCTTGGGATGAAGGCAAGGCCCTGGATCTTGTCGGCTGTTTTGGACTGTGTGAACAGCAGCTTGAGGGGGATCATAGCACTCTTTTTTTTCCCTGTAGTAGCCTACGCCTTAGTCGTTTCCGGTTATGTGGAGGATCAGAACGGGGACGGGGTGATAGGAGCGTCTGTGTGCTTCTGGGATGAGAGCACAGGCCTTCTGACCGGGATGGACGCCACCGACAGTACCGGGGCATTTCGGGTACTCCTGTCTCCAACCTACTGTGCAGAAGAGGGTACAGAGGTTTGGACCTTCGCTATGTCCCCGGTCTATCCCAACCCATCTTCAGGGACAGTAGCCCTTCCGTTCTCCCTGCCCTCTCCCTGGTCTGTGCAGATAGATATATATAACCTGATAGGCCAGCGGATACGAGAGGTCTTCTTCGGAGAACTCAACAAGGGACCCCACGTAGTACTGTGGGATGGGAGGGATGACCAGGGAAGGACAATGGCATCCGGGATGTACCTGGCCATTCTAAGGGTCGGGGAGAGGGTGGCTGTACAGAGAGTTCTGCGCACAGGTGGGGCAGGTGAGGCAAGCGGTATCGTTCGTCCCAAGGCCATCCTATCCCAGTTTGGAGGACTTTATACTCTAGAAGTCAGCGGGTCTGGCATAGAGACCCTGCGCATCACCCATCTCTCTGTCCGGGTAGATACCTGCTTGGCCCTTCGGGTAATCCGGCTCCCCCTTACACTTTCCCTGGATCGGGAGTACGAGTGGTATCGGGATCAGAGGGGCACAGGATATGCGGCCAACAACAATTGCGGGCCGGCCTCTGTCTCTATGGCCATCGCTTATCACTTGGGAGAAGATGTGCCTGCAGCAGAAGTTCGGGAACTAAGCCCCAGAGAGGGGGGATGGTGGTATACTTCGGACATCCATAAGGCTCTTAGCTACTACGGGGTTCCTTATGCTGTCTTGGCGTTAGAGGAGCCCAATGATCTCATCTACGCACTGGACAGAGGACATGTACTTTTAGTCTGTGTGAAGATGGGGGAGATATCGTACAACCCCGACCCGAAGAGTAGGTTTGGCCGGTTTTACACATATTCCAGCGGTCATTTCTTGATCCTCAAAGGATATTTCACGGACGGAGAGGGCGTGGAATGGATCATGGTTTACGACTCAAATAATTTGGGCAGGACCTATCTAGATGGGACGCCAAAGGGCAAAGATCGGTATTATATGAAGGAGGAAGTGTATCTGGCTATGGAGGTATGGTGGCCCTATTACTTTGAGATAGGGGCCACTCCGATCCTGGCCAAAAGGCTCGTTGCCCCAGATGTCCGGGCAGGACCTGAACCTTGAAAGCGGTGTGTCTCCAAGTCCACTCCTTCAGCTGGAGAGCAGGCTTACAGTCCAAAGCTGACTTAGCGTGAGCGGAAGTTGAGATTCAAGAGGCCTTCGGATGAAGGCACCGAGATATGGGGATGGTTTATCTTCTGGTTTTCTGTGCGTGCCAAAAGGGGAGATGAGATGACGCGAGCGGAAGAAATCGAAATCAAGCGGGAGCGGGTGCGGCGCTTTCTAAAAGTGCATGGGCTGGATGGGGTCTTGATGACGCGGCAGAGCAACTTTTCCTGGTACACGGGCGGCGGGAATGGCTTCGTGGCGTTGGCGTCGGTGGAGGCCGCGGGAAGTATTTTGGCGATGCGGGATCGGGATGTGCTGGTCACGGACAACATCGAGGCGCCGAGATTGGAAGCGGAGGAGGTGGGTGGATTCGGGTTCGGGATGGCTTCGTTTCCGTGGCATCAGCCGGAGGAGCGGGCGAAGGTTCTGGAGAAGATCGGCGCGAAAAAGGTGGCGACGGACGTGGAATTGGGAGATGCGTTCAAGCGGCTGCGATACGTGCTGACCGAACGGGAGATCGTGCGATATCGTGTGCTTGGGAAGGATACGGGCGCTTCGCTGGCGGAGGTCTGTCGAACGATCCGATTGGGGGACTCGGAATTTCAGATTGCGGGACGGCTGGCGGAGTCTTTGTTTTCCAGGGAGATCGCGCCGATTGTGCTGTTGGTGGCCGCGGACGACCGGGTCCGCCAATTCCGGCATCCAATCCCGACGTCCAGGAAGGTGGAGCGGTACGCGATGGTGGTGGTGTGCGCCCGAAGGGGCGGATTGATCGTGTCGGTGACGCGGCTCGTGCACTTCGGGGAACTGTCGCCGGATCTGCGCCGGAGGCACGACAGCGTGGTGCGGGTGGATGCGGCCTTTCTCGCGCATACCCGTCCGGGCGTCAAGGTGCGAACGGTCTTCGATAAGGCGGTGGCGGCCTATCGGACGGAAGGATTCGAGGACGAGTGGCAACACCATCATCAGGGCGGCGGAACCGGATACGCCCCGAGGGATTTCAAAGGCACGCCGGATTGTCCGGAGATCGTCCGGGCGCATCAGGCATACGCGTGGAATCCCTCGATTACGGGATCGAAGTCGGAGGATACGATCCTCGTCGGGCCGGAGGGTTTCGAGGTCTTGTCGGAGACTCCCGACTGGCCGATGATCGAGGCGACGGTCGAGGGACAGACCATCGCTTGCCCGGATATTTTGATCCGGTAACCTTTTGGTGACTGGTGACTGGTGATTGGCGCTCACGTTACGCCCTGAGCACTACGCAGCAAAGGAGGTGCAAAATGACTCGATTGATTCTGAACGGACTCTTGCTCGTTCTGACGATAGGCGGCTGCGCGACCTTTCAGGCTTCCTCCGAATCGTCCCTGCCGGAACCATCGGCGGCGCGTCCTGAGTGGACGGCCATAGAAGGCTCGTGGACCGCCAAAACGATCGCCGTCCGCCCCTTTGAGGATAAAAGCCGCTACGGTGGAAACTGGGATATTGAAGGGGGCACCGCGGCCCTTTTGGGGGAAATATTGCGGGAAAATTCGTTTTATACGATTCTTCCGCAGGATAGCGTGCAGGCGGTTTTACAACGCAGATCCAAGAAGGAGCACCAAGACGACCCCGCCGCCATCGGACGGGAGTTGGGCGCGGATGTACTCATTACGGGGAATATCGAGGATTTCAATATCACCCGCTTTATGGCGGGCGCGCAGATGCTCGGGGGATACCGATCCTATGCCTCCCCGGGGCGTTTGGAAGCGACGGTGTGGCGCGGGGTGGATGGCCGGGAATTGGGCATCATCGGCGGAGAAGGGGAAGTCCGGGAGCGTGATGGTGGCTTGACGCTTTTGGGGCGCCCTACGGAGAAAGATGGCCAGTTTTACGGGCTGAACGATATCGAATTCGGTTCGGAGGCGTTTCGGAAAACCATCATCGGTCAGGCGACGCTCAAGGCGCTGGAAGAGATCAAAGGCAAGGTCGAGGAGGTGGTCACGCCGCCTTCAGGGTTGAAGGC
>JAUWMS010000178.1 GCA_030613045.1 Candidatus Latescibacterota bacterium
GAGCAAACGATCACGACGTCGGCTTTCCCCTTCGAGACCGCCCGCTCGATGGCCGGCACGTCGAAGGCGTAGTCGTCCGCTTTCAGCATCACCTCGATCCCCTCGGCTCCCAAGATGCGACTGCGAAGCTGATAGAGCGTAAACGTGGGCGTTGGAATCACCACACGCGATCCCGGACCCACCGTGACCGGCAGCGCGGCCTGAATCAATTCGTTGGAGCCGTTGCCCACGAGGATGCCGTCTTTTGTCCATCCCACATGCTCCGCCAATTTTTGGGCGAGCCGGGTCTGCACAAAATCGGGATAGCGTCCCCATGGCCGCGTCCGGGCCGCGTCCAGCACCTCCTCTTTGAGTTCCGGAGGAATCTCAAAGGGATTCTCGTTCTGGTTGATCTTGATCTCGTGTTCGTACTCCGTCAAGGTATAAGCGGAAATCGCCCGGACCTGAGGTTTTATTTTTTTCAGGGCTTTGTTCACGAAGAGGCTCCCCCTCCATTTTTCCAGCTTTTAGCCGTCAGCCGTCGACTTTCAGCAAAACTTAGAAAGCCGGCCACTGATCGCTATCCGCTGACGTTTATTTCCACCAATACGTCCGAAATTCCTCCAGCGCCTCGCAGAGCGCATCCACGTTTTCCGGTGGCGTAGGGGGATAGATACCGGCGATCATCTCAAGTCCGCCTTGATGAGATCCTAACTTTCGGACCTCTTCTTCGATTAAAGCTCGAATGTCGGCGCGGGTTCCATAAGGAACAATGGCCTGCCGGTCAATGTCTAAGCTGATGCACATGCGCCCCTTGGCCTTCCGGGCCAGGTTGTCAATTCCGTTGCAGAGATCCTGCGGATTGATGATAGTCACGCCCGCGGTGACGAAGTCATCCATCAATTCCATAATGTACCCGTCGCTGTGAAGATAAACGTGCGCACCAGCTTCTCGACAGGGCTGCATCAGGGCCTTGTATGCCGGGGTGATCCATTTCCGAAAGGCTTTTGGACTGATCATGGAAGCCGTCTGCGTGCCCAGATCGTCCCCGAAAATCACCCTATCCACGCCCATGGAAAGCCATTGATCCACGATTTTGCTATTGTGATCCACCAACATCTCAATCAAAGCCGGAAGCTCAGACGCATCCGCGGCGATGTCCATCATCAAATTCTCAAAACCGCGCAGATAGTAGAGACGCATGAATAAGAACCCGTGCGGCACGCCCCCGGAGGTCAGAAGCCCCTCTTTTTGATCTTCCTCCACTCGCCGACGCGCTCCCTCCCAATCCGCGGGTCCCCGATCCCCCTGCACCAACGGATCGGGTGATACGTAATCTTCCAACGCGCACCAATCCGCCAGCGGGCTTTCCTCCACCACCCCTTCCAGACCATCTATCGCGCTGCGCCACACGCATCCCCAGGCATCGGTGAATCGCTCACCCGCTCGATGCGCCGGTCCGAAGTCATAGTGAGCATAGTCCCGCTGCCCCTTCTCGAAATCGGGAAAGAGGGTGGGATGCCGCGCCAATACCTCCTCGATCTCTCCGCGAAGCTGATCCCGGGAGGCATCGGAGATGATCACGTGACAGGGCATCCACTCGGGCCCGGTCATGGAGACGTTGCGCAGAAAATTCTCGCGTTCCGAAATGGGCATGAAAAACGCTCCTTGTATAGAGTTACGGTGTGATCAGGATACGGTCAGCGCATCGAACACGGCAGAGAGGCACGGACCGTAAACTTCAATGCACACAACCCCTTCAAACGGTCACGCAGCCCTCAAAAGGACTTCTATCTTTTTTTTCAGCTCGTCCAGATTGGAGGATTTGACCACGTACGCATCCGCGGCCCAACTGGAAAAATCGTCCTTGAAATGATCGTACGCCGTGTTCAGGATCACTTTGGTGTGCCGCTTCTCGGACAGGATCTCTCGAAGCGTCTCCAATCCGTCTTTCCCCGCCATCCGGATGTCCAATACGACCAGATCCACCGGCTCCGACCGAACTATTTGCAGTGCCTCATCTCCACTTTTCGCCAACAATACCCGATAGCCCTCCGCAAGCAATTCCTTCTCGTAGAGCGATCGAATGTCCTGTTCGTCATCCGTCACTAAAATCGTAGGCATGGAGCACCCCCCTCTTCAATGAGCGATGAATAATGAGTAATGAGCAATACACCTCTCCGCCCCTATTGTTCATTGCTCAAGAGTTTACTCAACTCCTCGACAAACTCCTTCTTATCCTTGAACGCCCGATAGACCGAAGCAAAGCGCACGTAAGCCACCTCGTCCAATTTGCGCAGTTTGTCCATGACCAATTCGCCGATCTGCTTGGCGTCTACTTCCCGCTCCTGCATGCCGACTACTTCGGATTCGATTTCGTCCACCATCGCCTCGATTCGGGCGATGGACACCGGGCGTTTGGTGCACGCAAGCCGAATGCCGTTCAGGAGTTTTTGCCGGTTGAAAGCTTCTCTTCTTCCGTCCGATTTGATCACCGTAAAGGACGCATCCTCCACATACTCGTACGTGGTGAATCGCTTCCCGCAGGCTATACATTCCCGCCTGCGTCGGATCTCTCGTCCTTCCCGGCTGGAGCGGGAATCCACCACTCTGTCTTCCAACGATCCACAATTGGGGCAGCGCATGGGTTTTCTCACCGCGGAGCGCACTGAGATCGCAGAGAGGCCGCATAAAAAATAGAGAAAAAAAGAACCTTTTATCTTTTTAATTTTATCTTCTCTGTCTTTCTCTGCGCTCTTTGCGTCTTTGCTGTGGCTCCTTTCCTCGTTACATGGGTTCCGAACAGAATCAGTCCGGCACGGGGAACTGGTCGCATAGTTCCTTAACCTGAGTCCGAACCGACTCCAGGACGTCGTCCCGGTCTATGTGGCTCAAGACCTTCCGGATCATCCCCGCGATCACCGCCATCTCCCCTTCCTTCATGCCACGCGTCGTCAGCGCGGGGGTCCCGAGACGAACACCGCTGGTTATAGCGGGTTTTCTTAGGTCAAAGGGGATGGTGTTCTTATTCGCGGTGATGCCCGCCCGATCCAGCGCCTTTGCCGCCTTACGGCCCGTGATGCCCGTGTCCGTCAGATCTACAAGCAAAAGGTGCGTATCCGTGCCTCCCGATACCAAGCGAAAATCTGCGCTCAACAGCGCATCGGCCAAGGCTCTGGCATTGGTGACGATTTGGGCTGAGTAGGTCTTGAACGCAGGCTCGGAGTCCTCCTTAAACGCCACGGCCTTGCCCGCGATAATGTGCATCAGGGGGCCCCCTTGCGTGCCGGGGAATACCCCCCGATCTATGGCTGCGGCAAAGTGTTTCCGGCAAAGACAAAATCCTCCGCGCGGGCCTCTCAGCGTCTTATGCGTGCTGCTCGTCACCACGTCCGCGTAAGGAACCGGTGTGGGATGCACGCCCGCCGCAATCAAACCCGCGATGTGGGCCATATCCACCATCAACAGCGCGCCCACCTCATCGGCGATCTCCCGGAATGTGGCAAAATCCAGAATCCTCGGATACGCGGTCGCACCGGCTACGATGAGTTGCGGCCGGGTTTCCAGGGCCAATTTACGGAGCGCGCCGTAATCAATCCGTTCGGTTTTCCGATCCACCCCATACGAAACCGACCGAAACCACCGCGCCGAGAAATTGACCTCGTGCCCGTGCGTCAGATGCCCCCCGTCGGACAACTTCATGCCGAGGATCGTATTCCCGGGATTGAGCAGCCCAAGATACGCGGCCATATTCGCCTGAGAGCCCGCGTGAGGCTGCACATTGGCGTGATCAGCTCCGAACAGGCGCTCCGCCCGCGTTCGAGCCAGCGTCTCGATCTGATCGGCGTACTCACATCCTTCGTAATAGCGCTTCCCCGGATACCCCTCCGCATATTTATTGGTAATTACCGAAGCCACCGCCTCCCGAACCGCCCGGCTTACGTAATTTTCCGAAGGAATCATCTGCAACTTATCCCGCTGCCGTTTCTCCTCTCCCCGGAGGGCCTCATAGACCTCCGCGTCCTTCTTTTTTAGAATATCCAATCGCTTCTCCTTAAAAACAGGTAAAGGTAAAGCGCGTTTTCTCCACCTTTACCTCTACCCATTCCCGCCTTTTTCCTCATAGCTCCGTATTTTCCCCACTCTGCGCGCGTGCCGATCTCCTTCAAATGCCGTGCTCAGCCAAGTCTCTGAGATCTCCATCGCTGCTTTCGGGGAGAGGATGCGTCCTCCGAGGGCCAGGATATTGGCATCGTTGTGGCGCCGGGCCATCGCCGCCATCTCCGGTGTGAGGCACAGAGCGGCCCGAATGCCCCGAACTTTATTCGCCGAGATGGACATCCCGATGCCCGTCCCGCAGACCAGGATCCCCAAGTCGAACTCCCCTCGAACCACGGCCTCGGCCAGGGGAAACGCGGTGTCCGGATAATCCACCGTATCCTCCGAATCCGCGCCGAAATCCTGCCACAAGGTTCCCCTCGCACTCAGAAAAACCTTGATTTGCTCCTTCAATTCGAACCCTGCATGATCGCTTCCGATGGCAATTTTCATGGTGTTCCAATCGTTCAAACGCTCCCGCCACAAAGACACAAAGGCACAAAGAAAGTTCCTGACTCAGGTTTCGGATATTCCTCAGTGTTCTGTATCCTGCAAAAATTTCCCCTCAGAGAAGCCCACTCAAAATCCAAAGGCCAAAGCCTAAATGTCAAAAGAAATCCAAATGCCAAATGCCAAAATCTGAAAACACGTAAGCGCGACTTTTAGCTCTAAGAGTTCGCTCTTTTTCGACTTTGGATTTTGAGCTTGATTTGACATTTAGACTTTGGACTTTGACATTATGACCCGCTCCCCATCGGTCTCTATTCCCTCTAAATTCAACAACGCACGTTTCCACGCCAATCCCGCGCCGAATCCCGTCAATTTCCCGTCCGCGCCCACGCCGCGATGGCAGGGCACGACCAAGACGAAAGGATTTCCGCCCAAAGCGCCTCCGACGGGCCGGGCCGCCCCGGGCTTCCCGATCTTCGAGGCGATCCAGCCATACGTCCGAACCTGGCCGTATGGAATCCGGCGCGTTGCCGTCCACACGAGCCGCTCAAAATGGGAATACCCTTCCAGCGATAGGGGCACGTCAAACCGCACGAGCGCGCCGCAAAAATAATCCTTCAATAATCCAAGGAGCGGAAACGCCTCGTCAGAAATCGCGTCCTCGGTCTGCGCGCCACCGAAAGGAGCATAAGGTCCGAGCGCAACGGCATGCAGCACATCGCCCGCCCATTGGATCGTGACCGCGCCGTACGAAGATCGAAAAACGACATCGCGTGTGCTATCCATCATGCATATCCATGGACTGAATCTCCCGCGGATTGCCCCACTTCGGGAGGGGTTAAGCGCTTATTTCCCCAAAGACGTTCCATCCCAGAAAAGAAGACGGCGAGGACAGATGCCGTTCCGTCTCCGTCATCGCCGAACCCTCGATCCGAAGCGTGCGGTTCGCCTCCGGAAAACCGTCCAACATACTGTCCCGCCGGACACTCTACTCTGTCGCTCCGGAGCGGCAACCGCTTCTCCGTGAACACCGCGCCATCGGGAGGCAAGCTCCATTATTCCTTCCGTTCTCGCGCTTCCTCTTTGTTCTTTCCGATACAGGCATGCCCTCCGGGGCTATCGAAACAGTTCCTTGATCTTTCCCCACGTGCTCTCGTCAATGTCCGTGACGGGCTGCCCTTTCAGGAAATCCAACCGCGCCGACAGTTCGGAGAGATCCGCTCCCGTGCTTTCATACCGGATCCTTCCCCCGGCATCCATTAGAAGCACCCAGGGAAGCTTTTCCACCTTCACCCGATCCGCCCCGCAGGAAAGCGCTGCAGGCAATTCATCCAAACAAATTTCCCGCAGGACGTCTCCGCGCGCCCGAACGAACTCCCGAAGGCGAGCCGCATGCTCCGAAGAGGGCTTTTCCGATCCGACCAATTGAAACACCGTCACACGCCCCGGCTCGGGCTTCAACTCCTCGTAAGCTCCCGTCGAGCGCCCTCCCTGACCGGAAAGAAAAAGC
>JAUWMS010000506.1 GCA_030613045.1 Candidatus Latescibacterota bacterium
TTCGGGGTTATATTCGATTGTTTTTCACAGCGGGGGTTCACTCCGGTTTTTTGGGAGCAGGAAACACGGTTTCCCCGCCACGCACAGATTGTCAATCCGCGGGAGATCGTTCAACAGGAGGGAAAAATGCGCCTCACCAAACATCGAAACCTGTACAACGGCGATTTCGGCGTGTTCTTTTGGAACTCGGAAATGTGGCAGCCCGAAGGCGGGGCTCACTCGGCAAAGGCCATCCATCGCTTCGTGGATCTTTTGGCCGACAGCGGCGTGGATACCTTTCTGATCAATCCCAATTCCCAGGTGGCCTGGTATCCCAGCAAAGCCATTCCCACCGTGCTGGACCGCTACGTCAGGGACGATCCCAGTATTGACGGTGGGGACGTTTGGTGGAGTACGGACTTGCTGAATCCGGCGCTTGATTTGAAGGAAGCCGATGTAAACTGGCTTGCCGAATCCATCGGTCGGTGCCGCGAACGCGGGATCAGTCCGTGGATCTCAATCCGTATGAACGATCCGCACCTCGGTCACCCTTACCTGCGAAGTCCTCTGTATCAGGACGGACTGTTAAACTACGAGCGTCAGGAAGTCCGCGACTATTACTTCTCGCTGATTCGCGAAGTGGTCAAGGAGTATAATTCCGAGGGGCTTGAGCTGGATTGGCTGCGGTGCAGCACCTGCTGTCCGTCGCCCGCTTCCCGGCAGAATATGGATAGGATGACCTCGTGGTTTTCCGACATCCGAAAACTCACCGAAACCAAGGCGCGGCATACCGGCCGGCGATTTCCACTTGGCATGCGCATTCCGGGCGATTACAAAAGGATGCGCGAAATTGGGATTGACGTAGAAGTCCTTGTCAAGTACGGACTGCTCGACTTCGTCTGTCCAACAAATTTTATGCACACCTCGTGGGACATGCCCCACGACCGGCTGCGGGCCGAATTCGGCGAGGAGGTCACGATCTACGGCGTGACGGAGTTGATGCTCAATGAGTTGATGGTTTATTCAAAAGAACTCGACAAAACTACGGCGCCCTATGTGTGTGCCAGTGTGCCCGCACTCCGGGGGACCGCGGCGGGTAAGCTCGTGCTCGGCGCGGATGGGATGGAGCAGTATAACTTCTTCTGTGCGGACCAGGCCCGAAAATTTCATAACGAACCCGGCAGATCGGGCCAGTACGCCGGACTGCGCAATCTCCACGATCTCGAAGCCCTGCGCGGTCAATCGAAGCACTACTCCATCAGCTCGGATCTGCGCGGCTGGTCGGGCGAATTTGACTTGCCGAGACCGCTTCCGGTTACACTCGAACCAAACGGCCAGCATGCTTTCACCTTGCCCATGTGCGCCGAACCCAAGGATCGGAGACTGGAGCTGATCGTCCAGGTCGTGGTTGAAAAGAATGCGCTTCCTCCCGAAATCGGAGTCCGCTTCAATGGGGCAACCTCTTGTTCCGACGCCAGCGCAACGGATGAACTGCTGTTCCCCAACGGGCCATCCGGGCATCATCTTCCCAAATATCAGGCGTACAATTACCGCTTCGATGTCAGCCAGATCCTCGAAGGATGGAATGAGGTTGTTGTTTATAATGAGGGTGATAAGTCGGCCAAAATCATGAGCATTGAATTTGCTGTAAAGAGCACGTGAAACGTAAAACGTAAAGCGTAACCCGTAATGGTGAACCGAAAACCGGGAAATGAAAGGGGATCGGAAATGGAACAGATGCCAGCGGTATCCGGTCACATAGGCCCCTATCGAACCGTGAATCTCAGCAAGATCATTGATCCCGCCACAGAGACGCGACGATGCGTGCTTCGGCGTCACGCGACCGTGGTTCAGGGCGTGGAGGATTACCACACCGATGTGGATATTGTGACTCATCTCGGCACACACGTGGAGGCGCCCTATCATCACGCCGATCTGACAAAAGACGTGACCGATCTGCCGCCGGATCATTACGTGGGGCGCGGCGTGCTGCTCAGGCTGGATACCTGTGCGCCCAACGCGCTCATTACCCGCGCCGATCTAAACGCAGCGGATGGTGGACGGGTGCGCGCCGGCGACGTGCTCGTCCTCGATTCGAAATACCACTCGGAGCCGTTTGTGGAAAGTCCGGACGACAAAAGACCGCATCTGAGCCGGGAATCGGCGGCCTGGTTTGTGGAGAAGCAGGTCAAGGCCGTGGGATTCGGAGATGGAATTTGCATCGAGACCAATATCGAGCATTGCGTGGCCTGCCATGACATCATGCTCGAAAACGATGTTTTGTTTATCGAGGTGTTGCAGAACCTGGATCAATTGCAGCAGGATGTCTTCCTGATCATTTTTATGCCGCTGCCCATCCGGGGCCTGGATTCCAGTCCGGTGAATGTTATGGCCATCGAGGGCATTCCGGGATTTGCACCATAGTTGACCCGAACGGATGCGCACCGCAAGGTGGCGAAAAGCGCAGAGAGATACTCTTTTATGAAAAGAAGTTCTTTGCGCGATTTGCTGCTTTACGAACGATCAAAAAAGTTCAGAAGAAAGTGAAATACGGAGTACATCCTTCAACATCATACAAGGAGAAAACCGCTATGAAACTCTACCTCATGACCGATCTGGAAGGCGTGGCGGGCGTAATGAACTTCGAGGATTGGTGCACGCCGGGAACCCGGTACTACGAATTGGCCAAGGCGTTCCTCACGCTGGAGGTCAACGAGGCGGCGGAGGGCTTCTTCGAGGGAGGCGCT
>JAUWMS010000001.1 GCA_030613045.1 Candidatus Latescibacterota bacterium
CCAACTGCCGTTCATCCCCCACAATACCCAGAATATCGTCCTGCAACTGAAACGCGGTCCCGCACTTCCCCGTAAACGAGGAAATCGCCCGCACCCACTCGTGATCCCGGTCCGCGGTCTCCAACCCGATCATCGCCCCGGCTCTCCCCGCAAACTCATACAACGCCCCCGTCTTTCTCCACAGCACATCCATGATGCGATCCGGGTCGTATTCCCGAACCCCTGCCTCCGCATACTGCACGTCCAACGCCTGCCCTTCCACCAACGTATTGACCACGTTTCCATCCAACTCCGCGACCAACGCTAACGTTACCGATGGACCCAGCCCACAAATCGTCGTCAACTCCGTAAACAGCGAAATCGCCCATCCATGCTGGACATCCCCCGCCAGAATCGCCACGGCCGTGCCATAGTGCGCCGCCTCCTCGCCCTCAAGCCCAAACTCCGCAATCGCCCTCCGCCTGAACTCCTCGTGCACCGTAGGCCCTCCCCGCCGCTTCGCATCCCGATCTATAATATCGTCGTGCACGATCGTCCACGTGTGAAACACCTCCAGCCCCGCCGCCGCCGGAATGGCCCGCGCCTCATCTCCTCCCACCGCACCGCACGAAAACAACAGCACCCCCGGCCTCAACAACTTACCACCCGCCAGTATATAACTATATACCGAATCCCGAACGTGCGCCGACCCAAACGCCTCCTGATACCGCTTCGACATCAGATGCGCCCGCACCCGTTTGCTTCGGACAGAAAGGGCTTTTAGAAACTCGTTCGCATTCGCCGAATCGCTCAAAATAGTTTCTCCCATGCAGGAGTCAGAGGTCAGGGGTCAGGGGTCAGAAAATCCCTTCTGGCTTCTGGCTTCTGGGGTTCTGACTTCTGGCTTCTGACTTCTGGGCTTCTGCAGTCACTCTCCTTCATTTCCTTCCGATCTCATCTCCTCCAGAAATCCTAACTGAAAGGCCCCTTCTTGCTTCTCCACCAGTTTCTGAACCCGCTTCCGGGCCGCAGACAAAATCTCCGTACACGCCCTCGAAGCTCCGATGCCCCGCTCAAAAAACGCCAGCGATTCATCCAAAGACGTCCCGCCGGCCTCCAACGCCTCCACCACCTCTTCAAGAGTATTCAGTGCTTCTTCAAAATCACGTTTAGCCATAAGCCTTCTCCCGGGAAGCATTACCTGAATTTCAAAAACTGCCAAAACTGCCAAGATTGCCTGACCCGTAAACCTTTCCCCAATTTTTGAACTCTTTGAAATCTTTGAAATTTAGGCAATGCTCTTACGTTTTACGCCGACCGCTCCTCCACCAAACAAACCGCCTCCCCCTGCTCGAAACGAACCGCCATCCGATCCCCGATATCCAGTACCGCACTATCCGTCACCACCATTCCTTCCGGCAACCTCCGGCACACGCTGAATCCGCGATGCAGCGCAGCAAGCGGGCTGAGCGCATCCAGACGCCCCATCAGTCCCCGATATACCGCCACCTGTTCTCCGATCCCATGATCGAACGCCCGAACCGCCCGATGCTCCAACTCATCTACCTGCTGTCCGTACTGGGTCAGCATATCCCCGATCCGCCGGAACACGTACCGCGATCCTAAGTCCTGCACGCGCCGCTCCCCCTCCTCCAACCGCTGCATCAATGCCCGCTCCGCTCGCCCGCGCAAATTCCTCACTTCCCGCATCAACTCCGCCCCATCCCGCACCACCATCTCCGCGGCCGCCGAAGGGGTCGGAGCGCGCCGATCCGCCACGAAATCCGCGATCACAAAATCAATCTCGTGCCCCACCGCCGACACCACAGGAATCCGGGAGGCATAGATCGCCCGCGCCACCTCCTCCTCATTGAACGCCCAAAGATCCTCCAGCGATCCCCCTCCCCGTCCCACAATGAGCACGTCCACCTCGCCGTACGCATTCAACTTCTCAATCCCCTCCGCAATCTGAGCAGCCGCTCCTTCTCCCTGCACACGCGCAGGCCATAGCACCACCTGAGCCGATGGAAAGCGCCTTCCGATCACATGCGCGATATCCCGGATCGCCGCGCCCGTCGGCGACGTCACTACTCCAATTCGCACAGGAAAAGCCGGAAGCGCACGCTTCCGGCTCTCGTCGAACAACCCCTCCTTCGCCAACCGCTCCTTCAACTGCTCAAACGCCAACTGAAGCTCCCCGACGCCCGCCGGCTGAAGCTCCGACACGACCAACTGATATTGCCCCCCACGCTCATACACCGAAATCCGTCCATACGCCACCACCTTCATCCCATCCTCGGGCCGGAAACGCAGCTGTCCCTGCCACTTCCACATCACACACCGAAGCTGGCTGGTTTCATCCTTCAGCGTAAAATACCGGTGCCCCGACGTATGATGCACGTAATTCGACACCTCCCCCTCCACCCACAGCGGCATCAACCCCTCGTCTAACAGCCCCTTAATCGTCCGCGTAATCTCCGAAACCGTATATGTTCCCGATAGATCCAAAACCAGCCCCCTTCGGGCAAGGTGATTGGGACTGGTGAGTAGTGCGTAAACCCAACTCACCACTCACCCATTCACCTTTTCATCGAAATCCACCTTCACCCGCTCGATCCCCCGCGCCTTGCCAGTCTCCTCATCCACGTCCAGCAGCACTCCACATAGCTTGACATCCCCCTTCGCGGGATCGAACCGCACCGGAAGCTTGGTCAAAAAATGCCGGATCGCATGCTCCTTCTTCATTCCGATCACCGAATCGTGCGCTCCGGTCATGCCCGCATCCGTAATATAAGCCGTTCCTCCCGGAAGCACCCGCTCGTCACACGTCTGCACGTGGGTATGCGTCCCGATTACCGCACTCACCCTCCCGTCCAGGTGCCATCCCATCGCCTGCTTCTCCGACGTCGCCTCCGCGTGGAAATCCACCACGATGATCCGCGTCCCCAGCTCGGCGATCACTTTCTCGGCCACCCGAAACGGGCAATCAATCTCCTTCAAAAACGTCCGCCCCTGAAGATTCAGCACCCCCACCCGGGTCCCGTCGCTCGCGGGAAACCCCCCGCTTCCGATCCCGATCACCCCCGGGGGATAATTTGCCGGACGCAGCAGATGCGTAGCCCGCTCAATATACCCCATCTCCTCCCGTTTGTCCCACACGTGATTACCGCTGGTGATCACATCTATCCCGTACCGATGCAATTTCTCCCCGATGTGCTCCGTAATCCCAAGTCCACCGGCCGTATTTTCGCCATTTGCGATACACAACCCCACCCCATACTTTTCCCGAAGCCTCGGAATCCACTCCGCCGCCGCCCGTCGCCCCGGCCTCCCAATAATGTCCGCCACAAAAAGAATCTTCAAACCAAAGCCCTCATCAGATTGCAAATTTTTGCACCGCAGAGTCGCAGAGTTCGCAGAGAAAACCCTAAAAAAGGTTTTGAAGTTCTCTGCGCTCTTTGCGTCTTTGCGGTGAGGTTTCAATCCGAAATCCGAAATCACTACCGCGCATAATCCACTGCCCGTGTCTCCCGAATCACCGTCACCTTGATCTGCCCCGGATACTCCATCTGCGCCTGAATCTTCTCCGCAATGTCCGACGCCAACTGCTCCGCATACGCATCGCCCACATTTCCCGAATCCACGATCACCCGGATCTCCCGGCCCGCCTGAATCGCATACGCCTTCTCCACGCCCGCAAAAGAATCCGCCACTTCTTCGAGGCGCTCCAGTCGGTGCACGTAACTCTCCAACGTCTCCCGCCGCGCCCCGGGTCGGGCTCCTGAGATCGCGTCGGCCGCCGACACCAACACCGTGATCAACGAGATCGCCGGCACGTCTTCGTGATGTCCCGCGATGGCGTTCTGCACGATCTCCCCTTCCTCAAAACGCCGCGCCAACTCCAAACCGATCTGCGTATGCGTCCCCTCCATCTCCTGGTCCGCCGCTTTTCCAATATCGTGCAACAGACCGGCACGGCGTGCCAGCACTTCATCCAGATCCAATTCTCCGGCCATCAACCCCGATAGATACGCCACCTCCTTACTATGCTGAAGCACATTCTGACCGTAGCTGGTCCGATACCGAAGCCGCCCCAAATAATACAAAATCTTCGGATGAACCCCGTGCACCCCCACGTCGTACGCGGCCTGCTCTCCCGCCTTCTGGATGATTTCCTCCATATCCAGCTTGGTTTTTTTCACCACTTCCTCGATCCGGGCCGGATGGATACGCCCATCCGATACAAGCCGCTCCAAAGCGATCCGTCCGATCTCGCGCCTGATGCTGTCGAATCCCGACAGAATCACGGCCTCCGGCGTATCATCCACGATCACCTCCACGCCCGTAGCCGTCTCGAACGCCCGGATATTCCGGCCCTCCCGACCGATGATCCGCCCCTTCATCTCATCCGATGGCAGCGATACGACCGACACCGTGGACTCCACCACGTGATCCGCCGCACACCGCTGGATCGCCCGTGTGATGACCTCCCGCGCCTCTTTCTCCGCTTCCGAGATCGCCCGGTCCTTGATCTCCTTGGCACGTTGTGCCGCTTCCTGCTTCGCCTTTTGCTCCAGGTTGCGCATCAACAGCGATTTCGCCTCTTCCGACCGCATCCCGGCAATCCGCTCCAACCGGATATTCTGCTCCTGAATCATCTCCGAAAGCTGGGCATCCTTGGCCTGCACGGACTTTTCTCTCGAACTTAGTTCCCGTTCGCGATGCCGAACCCCCCGCTCCTTTGTACTCAGGAGATCCACCTTCTTGTCCAACTTCCGTTCCCGATCCATCAGGCGCACCTCGAACTTCCCCAACTCCTCGCGCTTTCCTGCGGTATCCTCCTCAAACTTCTCCCGCGCCTTATGCCACTCATTTTCCGACTCCAAAGTCGCACGATCCCGAATGGACGCAGCCTCCTTCGTCGCATCGTTGGTAATCTTCTCCGCAAACGTCTCCGAATCGGCAATTTTTCCCTTCCTGACCCGATTGTTCACCCACCAACCCACCACAAAAGCCGCCACCCCAGCTAATACCACAATAAGCGACCATAATAATGTCAAGATTCCTTGCGACATAACTTCTATCCTCCTCCCGCATCTTTCCCCTATCACTAAAAACACGGATGGTTCCTGACGGTTGCTGAAACCTCATCAGCGACCATCAGCGGGTTCAATAAAAAAAGCTCCTCTCGTTCGTGCCCCACGGCCACATACCCTAAGTTCGGTCCAGGCAAGGGGAAAAGCCACACGAACGCAACAGGAGCTCACAAAACAGGAGGTCAACGAAAATCCGATTGCCCCCTCTGCTTTCGTCCACCGTTCAACCGTTCGGACCGGTCACCGTGTCTTCGGCACAAGCCCCGGTCGAACGCTTTGAATCCTCAGGCGAAGGTTCAGCGATCTTGTTCCTCAACAACGCGGTCAAACGAGCCACCTTCTCATCTATTTCAATAGTCCTACCCTTTTTCGCTTGCTCTTTGAACAGCTCATCCACAATGTTGAGCGCCGCTAACACGGCCACTTGCGTCGTCGAACGGAGAGAGGAACGAACCGCCACCTCTCTCATTTTAGCATCGACGTACATAGCAGCCCTTTGGACATACTCATCATCCTCCGCACCCCGAATAGGATACTCCGTACCAAAAATATTCACCCCAATTGTGCGCTTCCCGTTGTTTTGATCTGACATTCCCTTGTCCAAACCAGAACCCGATTCCGGATTTTGGATTTCGAATTTCGAATTTCGGCAACCCTTCACCGCAAAGGCACAGGAAAAACAAAAAATCAAGGACAAAAACTGAGAGAACCCAATCCCGTCCTCCTCATCCTTTTCTTCGTCTTTCTTTGTCTCCTTCGCTTCTTTTCTATGCGAATGAATCAAAAATTTGCAATCCCAAATCCTCGATCGAGTTCGAACATGTTATCCGCTTTCGGATTCCAACTTAGCGAGCATGCGTTCAATCTGAGCTTTCACTTTTTTCTTCTTTTCTTCTACCAAGGCCATCGCCTTCTGATGCTCCTCCCGAAGCTGCGCATTCTCTGACTTCAGGATCTCGTTCTGAGCTTCCATTCCGCTCAGACGCTCACGAGACTCCTCCGCCTGCGCCAATGCCTCCGATCGTTCCAGTTTCCATATATCAATCAATTCCATTGCTCTGTTGATCTCCTGCTCCAACACCTCAAAGCCTTCCATCTCTATTATCCCTTCTTTTCAGTTTTGTTATCTCCTCACCGCAAAGGCGCAAAGAGCGCAAAGAACTTCAAAGGAAAAGGTGACACCCAATCCCGCCCTTCTTAACCTTAACCTGCCTTTTCTTTGTCTTTCTTTGCGTCCTCCGCGTCTTTGCGGTGCGAATTTTTCAGGAGCGCAAACGAGCGCCGAATCGCTCCGACAAGCGTTCCACGATCCGCTCGCACAGCGCGCCCACTTCCACCTCCGACAACGTGCGCTCCTTCGAACGAAAGCGCACCGAAAACGCCAGACTCTTCTCCCCTTCGCCCAGCGGCTTTCCACGATACACGTCGAACACCTCCACAGACTCGATCAACCCGGTGTCCGTCTCCCGGATCTTCTTGAGCAGTTCCCCCCAACAGAGCGACTCGAGAACCACCACCGCGAAATCCCGATCCACCGCCGGATACCGCGCCAACGGTTCAAAAGTCCGCGCTTCCTCGAAAAAGGGAAGCACCTCCGAGAGGCTGATGTCGAATCCATACACCGACTCGTCAAAGTCGAACCGAGCGACCACGTCCCGATGCAACCTGCCGAAATGCCCGACTTCCCTTCCTCCCAAAAGAATCTTCCCTGCAACCCCTTCCTCGTAAAGGGAATTGCGGGTTGCGGGTTGCGGGTTGCGGTTTGTGTGGTTTTCAATCCGAAATCCGAAATCCGAAATCTGAAATCGTACCACCTCCAACTCCGCCTGTGTAATGCTTCCCAGATACGCCTCCACAATCCCCTTCACATCGTAGAAATCCAACACCTGCTTTTTCTCATGCCAGTGATCCCGACACGTCTCACACACCAGCACGCCCGCTACTCTTTCCTCCTCCTCCGTGCCCGAACGCCCCGGTCCGGGCGCAAACACCTTCCCAATCTCAAAAATCCGCACCGCTCCAGCCTGCCGGTTCAGATTCCACCGGGCCACTTCGAGAAGGCCGGAGACCAGATCCGTTCTCAGCACAGACATCGGACGCCCCGAAGGATTGGCCAACCGAACCGCATCTTCCGACGCCCGATCCGGATCCGTCAAACTACTGGTTACTACTTCATCCAGTCCCAATCCGGTCAACACCGCCCGCGTCCTCGAAGCCAGCTTCAAATCCGACCGACGCTCCACCCACAGACTTCCTCCACCGACTTCCCGATTGGGGATATTATTGTACCCGAAAACCCGAGCCACCTCCTCCACGAGATCAATCTCCCGCTCGATATCCGGACGATAACTCGGAATCTCCACCTCGATCATCTCATTCTTACTCGTCACCTTACATCCTAACGCTTCCAGCATCTCCGCCATCCGGGAGCCGCTCAATTCGGTCCCCAGAATCTGATTCGCCCGCTCCGGACGCAAAGAGACGACCGCACGCTTCCGCTTCTTCGGATACACGTCAATCGCACCCGACGCCGCCTTTCCTCCCGCGATCCGGAGGATCCACTGCGCTGCCCGATCCATCGCCCGAATGTTTCCATCCCAGTCCATGCCCCGCTCGAAGCGCTGCGAAGCCTCCGTGGAAAGTCCCAGCTTCTTCGATCCTCTTCGCACCACGACCGGATCAAAATATGCGCTCTCCAACAACACATCCACGGTCTCCCCTGCGACCTCCGTATTGCTCCCGCCCATCACGCCGGCGATCGCCACCGCCTTCTCCGGATCCGCGATCACCAGCACCTCTTTATCCAGATCGCGCAACTCGCCATCCAACGTGATCAGCTGCTCCCCGTCCCGCGCCCGACGCACCACAATCTTCCGATCGGCCACCTTATTCAGATCGAACGCATGCAGCGGATGTCCCAACTCCATCAACACGTAATTCGTCGCATCCACCACGTTATTGATCGCACGCAGCCCCACGGCCTCAAGCCGCCTCCGCATCCAGTCCGGCGACGGCCCCACCTTCACGCCGGTGATTACACGCGCCGCATACCGGGGACACGCTTCTGGATCCTCAATCTCCACACACGCCCATTGATCTATGGGTTCGCCTTCCTCCACAACCTCGATCTCCGGCGCACGCAACGGATTCCCCGTGATCGCCCCGATCTCACGGGCCACGCCCATCACACTCAGACAATCCGGCCGGTTTGGGGTCAATTCCAACTCAAAAACACATCGCCCAATCCAAGCGCCTCAACCAAACCCGCGCCCACCTTCACCTCATCGGACAACACCAGGATCCCGGACGCATCCTCCCCCAATCCCAACTCCACCTCCGAACAAATCATTCCGGAGGACGCCACGCCCCGGATCATCGCCTGTTTGATCACCAGCCCATCGGGAAGCTTCGTGCCCACCGTGGCTACCGGTACCTTCTGTCCCTCCGCCACGTTCGGTGCGCCGCACACCACCGTGACTTCTTCTCCCACATCCACCCGGCACACTGAAAGCCGATCCGCATTCGGATGCTTGCGCTTCTCAAGAACCCGTCCCACCACACAGCCCGCGTACCGCGCGCCCAGATCCTCCATAGCCACCACCTCCAACCCCGCCATCGTCAACGCCTCCGCAAGATCGGACGGATTCATATCAAAATCCACAAATTCCTTGAGCCAATTATACGTAACCTTCATACCCGATTCCCTTATGCCACGCAGAGACGAAGCCCCTCTCCATTCCGATCTTGAGGGGTTCTTTGTGGCACTGTTTTCTTAGAGTGGGAAAATTCACTAGAAAGCATACCCACACTCAACCGCATTGCAAAGCGAAGCTACATCCGCTTCAACGATCGGTGGAGCGGGGCAAACCAAGATATTTTCTGATATGTTTGAGAAGGTTGTCATCAATTTCATTATGTCGTGGAATAGGTTGTTTCAACCCTGTGGATGGATTCAGATAAATATCATGCCTGCTGCCATGCCTCAAAAGAACACATCCCTCCTTCAGAAGCCGACGGATAAACACTTGGCGTTTCATAGAGAAACTTCTCTTAGTTTGTATTGTTCGGGCACATCCTCCATAGCCATTAACAAATAGGCGTCTTTGATATTCTCTTCGAGTTCTTCAAGTGTTTCGCCCTGTGTCATAATTTCCGGGTGTTCAAGGAGTTTTCCCAGCCAAAACCGCTTTGATTTCCAGTAAACCATGGTCATCTTTGTGTTCATCATCCTCTTCGGCTCCAATTCATATTTAGTTGAGCATCTCTGCGATGCGGCGACAAAAACGGATGTCACCGTCCGGGGGAACCTGATCCGCTACACCCATTACAAAAGGACGCTTACCCCAGCATGCTAAAAGTCTATAAACGTGGGCTTCCATTTCCCGCCATGTATATGGCGGCGCGAACATGATTCCCGGAACGCCTCCCCAGAGAATCACAGGATCGCTTCCGGCAATCTCCTCAATTTCTTCCATATCGAGATCCCCGGCCGGTGTCGGCGTAAGCGCTTCAACGGCATCAAATCCTGTCTCTATCAGTTTGGGAAGCAACCCTCCGACCGTCCCGTCAAGATGTACAGCACATTTTACTCCGGCCGCATGCAAACGCCTAAGACGCCGCGCATACGCACCGGCCATAGAGGCGTCGTAATACCCGGTCAGGTTATCACTGGAAAGATTGTCCGGGAAATGCAACAACGGCGGCGCCAACTTACACACCGCATCGAGAATGGGATCCTCCTGGTTTTCCATCAACCGAAGCGCTTCCGCAACCTTGTCCTCACAATCCAACATAAGGTACGTGGTTTGTTCAATCCCGGCCCACTCATAAACAAGAGACGAAAGAGGCGAGCGCGGAAGACCGAGGCAAGGAAGTCCATCGTAGTGCTTCCAGAGAAGCAATCTCTCAGAATAGTCTTCCAGATTGGCAGGCTCCAGACGGCGATGGGCTAAGATATACAGCAATATATCCAGATCCTGTTCTGATTCCACGTAGTGCTTCGTGCATCCCATGCAACAGCTTGAGGGCAGATAGGTGTTGATCTCCGTAAGCGCTCCCACTGGCGTTCGGATTCGGTTCAGAGTTTGGTTGCCCTGCGTTTCATGAGAAACAGCGATGTTTCCGGAATACTGTGGGGAGGCAGTCCAAAATTTTTCATAGTAATAATAGGGCATAATCCCCAGATCACGGTGCAACTGCAAATAGCCTTCCTCAGCATCCCATACAGGGTCGGCATGCCCTGCTTCCTTCCGACCTGCGATCCAATACGTAATGTCCGCCGTCCAGATCGTACGACCCGCGGGCTTGCCTTGAAGGAGCTTCATAAAAGAGGGAAGCATAAACATCCGCCTCTTGTGCGCATACTGGCCGCTGAACGGCTGGCGTTTCAACGGTGCAAGGATCAAGAGCCTATACGAAAACTATATTTGCCCTCTCCCATATCAAGCCGTGGACACGGTTACCCATCATTCTTGAGCATTTTTATGATATGCCTGGCTAAAGTTTCCTTATTTCTCTGTGTCGAGGAACAGGTTGTGATATGTTCGTTTCAGGATTCTGATACCAATCATGCTTTCCACCGTGGCGGACAAAGATACATCCCATCTTTCCCAGTTTTTCTATTAACGCTCTTCTTTTCATGCCACTTCCAGTTCCGCCACTCTTCGAAGGGTTGGGATGCTTCCACTCGTCAATTCCTTATAAATATCTTTTAAGTGATCTTCCAGATCTTCAATAGTTTCGCCTTGCGTCCTATAATCTGGATATTCCTCAAAATACCCTAACCACATATCTTCGTCTTTCCAATAAACATATTTTTCTCTCATAATCTCTCACTAAAGTCAAGGTTACAGAACCACCTTGGTGACACGCACGTGTTGTCTGGCTGCACTCCATTGAAGGATTCACCCATCCCTATACGGGAGCGTGGAAAGGGGATGAAAACTCACCACCGCAAGTCGCCAAGTTGCAGTCTAACACCAAACATCAGTGCCCGCCTTGGAGCAATCCCTCAATTTGAAAAAAGAAACGGCCTTGGAACTGCCCGAAAAATCGGCTTCGTGCTACGGGTCAACTGAATGTAATTGTTCGGTAATTTGCTTTTCGTTGCCAATCAAAAAACTTGCCAACTCATGATATTCTGATTCAGAGACATTGGAATATTGACTTTGTATGATTGATTCTACAATTTTTGCGGCTTCGCTGGTTGTCATGTTGGCCAATAAGGTCATAAACTTGGGAATTGCACCCTTCCTAGATTTCAAATCAGGGAATTCCTTACTAATTTGATTGGCTATTGTTTTTATATCAGTGAGTTTTCTTAAGACTTTCCCTTCTCGAATTAATCCGTCAACCTTAGATAATAATAAATACTTTTCTTTATCTTTTTTTTCCAATTCAAGAATCACTCTGCTACATTTAGTCTCTTTAGGCTTGGGTTTGGGTATAGTTTTTCTTCTATTTTGTTTATAAAGACGAGATTGCAAAAAAAGTATTAGTGGATTTTCATTATCAAAATCACCTTCTAACATCTTCACTGCTTCTTTGAGATCATTTCCAGTGAATTCTTCGAGCAGTAGAAGAATTCTTAATGATGCTTGAATCGATTTTTTTGACTTCATACCAGATTAATCCTTTCCAAAAATTCTTGTCCCACTTCATGGAATTCCGTTTTCACATAAGCTCTTGCATTGCTTGTCATGAAAATTGGCTTTCCATCTCTTGAACCAGTTGGATAGGAATCAGAATGATGGGCAGAATTGTCGAAAACATGCCAACCATGTTCGTCTGCAAGTTCTTTGACATCTCTACAAGAATTAATTTGCTCAGGTGGAGTATTCGTCCTTTTCAACCCATTGAAAATGATTCCCGCCATATCCAATTGCTGATCTTGGTGCATCAAAGCAAATTCCTTAAGTGAACGTGCTAGTAAAGGCAAACCAATCGTTGCTAGAAACTCTGGCTTTACGGGAACAACAACATATCTGCTTGATCTATATGCAGCGGTAGTCAAAATAGATTCAGTTGGTGCACAGTCTATAAGTATTAGATCATAATTGTCTGCAATTTTAGCAATAAATTTAGGCAAAAGCTGCGCCTTTTCTGTCGGATTCTTTAGCGTCCATGCCAACTCTAATCTGGATGGAATTAGATGCAATAAACTCCCGTCCTCCCATTCATAAAGTGAATGAATTACATCTTCAGGCTCTACTAATTCAGGGGAACCAGAAAGACCAGAGGCTGCTGAGAACTGCTCGAAAATATCGACTACTGTCTTCTTTGACTTCCGAATATATTGTAAGTACTCAACCGCTCCCATAAAGTATTGGCTAAGATTTGCTTGTGGGTCAAGGTCAATGGCTAGTACTTTTAGAGTGGCTTTCCATGCAGAATACCATGCTAGATTAAATGTTAGAGTGGTTTTGCCAACCCCACCTTTCATATTGATCGTTGATACTGTAATTGCCATCTTATTCTCCTTGTTGGAGACACCCGATCTTAGTTTAGGTATACTAATTCTGAAAAACAAATACGGTCATTTTTGCCATAAAAACTCCTTATGAACTAATCAGATATCTCCATTTGAGATTTGCTATTAGAGCATAGAACTGGACTGCGAACACCCAAAGCACCTTTATTCAGCACCACACTCTAATAGATGAGCGCAACAGATTCTAACCATTCAAAACTGCCGAATAAATCTCAAATCGTTCTCGTAAAACAACCGAATATCGTTGATCCCGTACTTCAACATCGCTATCCGCTCGACGCCCATCCCGAACGCATACCCGGAAAATTCCTCCGAATCGTATCCCACGTGCCGAAACACCTCCGGATCCACCATCCCCGAACCCGCAATCTCCAACCAGCCCGTGTTTTTGCACACGCGACATCCCGTTCCCCCGCACGCCACGCACGAAAACGCATACTCCGCACTCGGCTCCGTAAACGGGAAAAAATCCGGCCGGAACCGCACCCGCATCCCGGACCCGAACATCTGCCGCGCGAAGCAGGAGAGCACGCCCTTCAAGTCCGCGAAGCTCACGTCCCGATCCACGTACAGCCCCTCTATCTGATGAAACACCGGGAAATGCGTGGCGTCCGGCGTATCGTTCCGATAACACCGCCCCGGCGAAATCACCCGCACTGGCGGCGACGTGCGCTCCATCGTCCGGACTTGCACCGGAGACGTTTGTGTTCTGAGCAGCACCCCTTCGCTCACATAGAAGGTATCCTGCTCGTCCCGCGCCGGATGATCCGCAGGCGTATTCAAGGCATCGAAATTGTAGTATTCTAACTCCACTTCCGGCCCCTCGGCCACTGCAAACCCCATCCCGGCGAAAATCTCCACGATCTCCTCGGTCACCACCGTCAGCGGATGCCGCCTCCCCACCTCATACCTTCGCCCCGGAAGCGTCACATCCACGCCTTTGTGCTTCCCCGCGGCCTTTGCCTTCAACGCAGCCAACCGCCCCTCAAGCGCGCGCGTCATCGCCGCTTTCGCCGCACCAGCCGCCTTCCCCATCTCCGGCCGCTCCTCCGGGGGCAGCTTTCCGATCCCACGCATCACGAGCGTCAACCGTCCCTTGCGGCCCAGATATTTCACCCGAACCGCATCCAACGCGTGCTCATCCACACACTCCCCAATCTCCGCGCCTGCTTCCCGCACAATATCTCGCACGTTCTCCATCAAGTCATCCATTCTCCATTTCAGATTTCGGATTTTTGCACCGCAAGGTCGCAAAGAAACTCCCTGTGAAAGTGGAAGGTCTCACCACCTCACTTTCTCACTTTCTGTTCTTTGCGCTCTTTGCGTCTTTGCGGTGAGTCTTCAATCCGCAATCCGCAATCCACAATCCGAAATCACAAAGCCCCCTTCGCCTTCTCCCCCCGC
Source organism: Candidatus Latescibacterota bacterium (assembly GCA_030613045.1). Classification (GTDB taxonomy): domain Bacteria; phylum Latescibacterota; class 4484-107; order 4484-107; family 4484-107; genus 4484-107. Next base: position 13,969 of record JAUWMS010000001.1, read on the forward strand.
GCAGAAAAAGCCCGTGCATCCGTCACGGCCAGATCCGCCAGCCCCTTACGATTCACATCCACCCCCGCCAGATCCAGTCCTCGGCTCATCTTACTGTAAGTCAATCCATCGAGACGAGCCGCCGCATTGATCCGAACGATCCACAACCTCCGAAAATCCCGCTTCCGCCGCTTTCGATCCCGATACGCGTACGACCACGCCCTGTGGACGGCCTCCTTTGCCGTCCGATGGAGTTTGCTCCGCCCTCCTCGATACCCGCGCGCCGCGTTGAGAATTTTCTTCCTTCTTCTCCTTGACGGCACATTACCTGTCGCTCTCGGCATAACCCTCCCCCTTCGGGAATACCAAATGACAAAATCCGAATGTCAAATCCCGTCCACCACCCCAAAAGAAGAAACAAAGGGATTGGGCATTCGATCTTTGGAATTTGACATTCCTTTGTCATTCGGGCTTTGAAATTTGACATTTCCGTTCTAACAGCCCAACATCCTCCGGATCCGCTTTGCATCCACCGCATCCACCAAATCCAGACTGCGCAAATTGCGCTTCCGTTTAGAAGACTTCTTTGTCAAAATGTGCCGACCATAGGCCCGCTGCTTCTTTATTTTCCCGCCCCCGGTCATTCGCATCCGCTTCGCCACTGCACTCCTCGTCTTTACTTTCGGCATACCCCCTCCATAAAAAGCAAACTCTAAATTCTAAGCTCTAAATCCTAAACCTCCTCCCCACCCCGTTTTGGATTTTGAATTTGGGATTTTGAATTTGTTTAGGATTTAGGATTTAGGACTTGAAGTGCCCGCTACTTGGGCACCAGCGTAACCGTCATATTCCGCCCCTCAATACGGATAGGTCCCTCCGCGGAAGCCACCTCAGCCATATCCTCAATCGCCCGCTCCAGCACCTTGCGACCGAACTCCCGATGCGCCTGCTCCCGTCCTCTGAACATGACGCTGATCTTAACTCGATTGCGCTCTTCCAAAAATCGCTGCGCATGCCGCACCTTGAAAAGATAATCGTGCTCATCCGTCTTCGGGCGCATCCGGATCTCCTTGAGCTGTACCGCATGCTGCTTCTTCTTCGAATCCTTGATCCGCTTGCTCTGCTGGTATTTATACTTCCCGTAATCCATAACCCGGCATACCGGCGGCTTGGCGTGCGGTGACACCTCCACCAAATCGAAATCCCGCTCCCGAGCCAATTCCAACGCAGAGCGCGTATCCATAATCCCGACCTGCTCACCGTCCGGGTCAATCACCCGAACCTGCGGAACCCGAATCTGAGTATTCACTCTGACACTTCCTTTGATAGGCAACCACCTCGCTCTCTTGTCAATGAGTAATGAGTAATACCCATCCGCCTCTCCCATGACTTGGGGTAGTTGGGTGGGGTATTGTTCATTACTCATTATTCATTGCTCATTGTTCATTAAGACTCCTGCGTTCGACTTCTCCTGAAATCCGATCCAAAAACGCTTCCACCGACGACACTCCCAAATCGCCCTCTCCGCGCTTCCTCACCGCCACCGTGCCTTCTTCCATCTCCCGCGCGCCCACGATCAGCATATACGGGATCTTCTGCTGTTCTGCCTCCCGGATCTTATACCCCATTTTCTCCCGCCGCTCGTCCACCGACACGCGTATCTTTTGCTCCCTGAGGCGATCCGCCAGTTCGACGGCATAGTCCAACTGATTGTCCGAAATCGGGATCACCATCGCCTGCACCGGCGCAAGCCACACCGGGAAGGCTCCGGCGTAATGCTCAATCAGCCCGCCCACAAAACGTTCCATAGATCCCAACACCGTCCGGTGCACCATCACCACTCGATGCGAACCGCCATCTTCTCCCACGTAATTCACGTCGAACCGCTTCGGCTCGTTGAAGTCCACCTGAATCGTAGGCCCCTGCCAACCCCGGCCCAGCGCATCCTTCATTTGAATGTCAATCGCCGGCCCATAAAATTTCGCCTCCCCCTCAGCCCTCCGATACGCCAATCCACTGGTATCCAAGGCATTCTTCAAAGCCGCTTCCGCTTGCTCCCACACCACATCCTCGCCGATATACCGATCCTTCGTTTCTGGATCCCGCACACTCAGCTCCACGACATACTCGGTATATCCAAAGGTGCTCAGCATAAACAGCGCCAGATCAATCACCCCGACGATTTCCTCCTCCAATTGATCCGGCCGGCAGAAAATGTGCGCATCGTCCTGCGTGAACCCGCGCACCCGCAACATCCCCTGCAGCACCCCGGACCGCTCGTACCGGTACACCGTACCCAACTCGCCCCATCGCATCGGCAGATCCCGATAGCTCCGAATCCGCGTCTTGTACATCAGGATGTGAAACGGACAATTCATCGGACGCACCAAATACTCCAACCCATCCACGTCCATCGAGGGAAACATATCGTCCCGGAACCACGCCAGATGCCCGCTCGTTTCCCACAAACCCGCCTTGGCGATGTGCGGCGTGTACACCATATCGTAGCCCCGACGGGTATGCTCCGCCCGCCAGAAATCCTCGATAATCGTCCGAATCCGCGCGCCCTTCGGATGCCAGAATACCAACCCCGGGCCAGCCTCCTCGTGCAGACTGAACAGATCCAGTTCCCGCCCCAAGCGCCTATGATCCCGGCGCTCGATCTCCGCCAACCGCTCCAAATGCTCCTTCAGCGCGCGCTCCGACTCAAACGCGATCCCATAGATCCGCTGGAGCATCTTCCGCTTCTCATCTCCGCGCCAATACGCCCCGGCCACCGAAAGCAGCTTCACCACTTTGATCCGCCCGGTCGAAGGAAGGTGCGGCCCCCGGCACAGATCCAAAAAATTTCCGTTCCGATAGAAGGTGATCTCCTCGTCTTCCCCAAGCTCCCCGATCAACTCCAGCTTATACGTCTCCCCCATCGCCTCCATCCGGCGCTTCGCCTCCGCCCTGGAGACCACCTCCCGCACAAAGGGGGCGTCCTCCTTCATAAGCTGCCGCATCCGCTCCTCGATCCGCTCCAGATTCTCCGGGGAAAACGATTGCGGCACATCGAAATCGTAATAAAACCCCTCCTCGATCGCCGGCCCGATCCCAAGGTTTGCCTCCGGCACCCACGCCTTTACCGCCTGCGCCATCACGTGCGCCGTGCTGTGCCAATATACCGACTGCCCCTCCGCATCCGCAAACGTCAGAATCTTCACTTGAGCGTCTTCCTCGATCGGCCGGCTCAACCCCACCACCCGGCTATCCACCATGCCCGCGACGGCCGCCTTCGCCAACCTCCGGCCGATACGCTCAGCCACCTCCCCCACCGTAATCCCCCGCTCGTATTCCCTCGTCGAACCATCCGGAAATGTAACCGTAATCCCCATCTTACTCCTCAGCACACGTCAGAGAAGTGAACCATGAAGAACATTCCTTATTGCTCATTCTTCATCGCTCATTATATAAAAAAAGACGATATGGTGGGCGATACTGGAATCGAACCAGTGACTTCTTGCATGTCAAGCAAGCACTCTAACCATCTGAGCTAATCGCCCCACTAGACCAACCGCCATCGCCGAAATCAAAAAAACGTGCCCGCTCTCTACAATGTAGGCACGCCGGTATGCATTTTCAGACAAAATGTCACAGAATTTTTACGCCATTGAGGAGCAGTTTGATAAACAACTATTTTACGCAAATCTACATGATTATCACCACTTTGTCAAGTGAAATTTCGCACCCGCTCCCTTCAAATGTCCTCCTTCCCTCCGAAAATCCTATTTTTCCCCGCGCCCTTGGCCCGATACAATGCCCGATCCGCGCACGCGATCAGCTCCGCCGGCGTATCCCCATTCTCCGGACACATCGCCACTCCCCCACTGACCGTAATGTGCACCTCCTCACCATCCACCACAATCTCAGTCGCCTCCGTAAGCGACCGAATCCGTTCGGCCGCTTTCAGAGCGGCTCCATAGCCGACTCCCGGAAGGATCAGCAGAAACTCCTCTCCGCCGTATCGGCCCGGAATATCGGTGCTCCGCTTCGATCGCACCAAAATATGCCCGAATTTCCGAAGCGCCGCATCTCCGGCCAAGTGCCCATATGTATCGTTGAACGCCTTGAAATCGTCCAGATCATAGAACACAATCGAAAACGTTCCCCCGTATCGCCCGACCCGATCCAATTCATGGACCAAAGACTTTCTCAAGAAAGTCGCATTATAAATACCCGTCAAACCGTCCGTTACCGCGGAAC
>JAUWMS010000372.1 GCA_030613045.1 Candidatus Latescibacterota bacterium
AAGAAACCGAGCAGCACGAGCGCCAACGTAAAGCCGAGTCCCATGCCCAGGGCGTCGAGGATGGACCGGCCCACCGTGTTCTTGCCCGCAAAGGCCTCCGCGCGTCCCAGGATAATGCAGTTGACCACGATGAGCGGCACGAAGATGCCGAGGCTCTTGTGAAGCTCCGGACTGAACGCCTGCATAATCATCTCCGCGATGGTCACAAACGTGGCGATGATCACGATGTACACCGGAATGCGGATCTTCGGAGGCACGGCTTTCCGGATCAGCGAAACGATGATGTTCGATCCCAGCAGCACGAACGACGCGGCCATGCCCATGCCGAGACCATTTTTGATAGATGTGCTCACCGCCAGCGTCGGACACAGCCCCCACGCCAGCCGGAAGACGGGATTCTCCTTGTATAAGCCCTTTGTAAATTCAGCGATGGTGCCCATGCCAATCCCCCTTTCCAGAGAGTGCCAAAAATGTGTAAAACCTACCGACACGATGATTTGATCCTACCCCACGTGCTTGGTCTTACCGCAGTCAACGCACGCTCCAGCGTAATGGTTTCTTCCTGGGTCCAGCCAGCGGTTAACATAGGAGCATTCGTAAACGTAATGCCTGGCCCATACGGCTCATGGAGACAGAAGGTCACGGTAAAACGGATACCGACCCGATCCGGAAGATCGGATTCGGTAATTGTGATCGTTATCGAGTCGCCGGATACGATATACGTTCCTATTTCCTCGCTCCACGTACGATCCTGACAAAATGAATAGAACGAACCGCAGCTACCCAACTGAATGCCAAAAAGTGCCGAAAATTCTGCTTTCTGTTCCGGAGGATAGATCTCCCACCATCCCACAACGCCATTTTCTTCCGCGGCAAATAAGTTAATCGGCAGAATAAATAGCATGATACTAACGAGCAATAGAGGAATAGATATCCTTTCCATAATGGCCCCCTTTCATCTCAGACCCCTTCCGATCTTCGCTTCCAGTTTTTTCAGCGCGTCTCGGACGCCATCGGTCACCGCTCTGGACGAGATGGTAGCGCCCGTGATGCCGTCAATCTCCCCGCCGTCTTTATCCACCGACAGGTGGGAGAGGGTTTTTCCCTTGAATTGCGCCTGGAACCACGGCTCCGATTCTCCGTAGCGAATCTCCGTAATTTTAGCGCCTAAGCCCGGCGTCTCCTGCTGGCTGACGATGGAGATACCGGTCAGTGCGCCCGCAAGATCCACGCCCACGACCATTTCTATGGTGCTGCTGTATCCCTTTCCGGACGCTAACAAAACACAGCCCACCGGCTCCGTGGTATCGGCACGGGCATAGCCCACGCAGTACGGAAAGTCGCTCCCTTCGTCGGTGAGGACATGAACGACTTCCTTTGCGGCAGGAAGCACCTCTTTGCAGGCATGGACCTCCTCGGTGCATACATAGACGCCTTCCTTTGCGGTGGGAAGCACCTCCCTTCGGGCCTGAATCTGCTGCTGTGCTTTGTACGCTTCGATCCTCGGCTTGGTGGCTTGATTCACCAAAGCCAGCGATCCGGCAGCGATGACTGTAATCAGACCCAGGATCGCCGCCAATTTCAGGATATTGCTCATCGTTTCCCTTTCTCAGTCTGTTGGGACACGGATAAACACGGATAAACACGGATTTTTTCGAGCTTTTCCCACCTATGTAAATGCAAGGATGTAGAATTTGAGAACCAATTAACACAAGATAGAGACTCTTGCAAAAGTCAAAAAGGTGCAGTCATCACGCAGGGGTTGGTAGGTCAGACATTCTTGTCTGACCAAGCCTGACTCGGGTGAGAATAAAGCTGAACAGACAGGAATGTCTGTTCTACCAAGCTCTTGCAAATAATTTTTCCGACAAATTTTTCAAACTTTTGCACCTGGATTATTCACAAATTTCAGCCACTAAGGCACTAAGTCACAAAGAAATTGTCAGGTTACAGACAAAAATCTCCAAAACTCAAGTTTTGAGGCACTCTCCTTAGAACGCAGGCTTGAGACCAACGTTTTCAAGACTTCGTGTCTTTGTGACTTCGTGGCGAGGAATTATTCAGGTGCAAGAGGCTCGCTGGAAAAACCTTTTTTCGTTTTGCCTTTTATCCGTGTTCATCCGCGTTTATCCGTGTCCAATTTGCCCTTAGTCTATCCTCCAAAAACTTTCGGACGCGTATAGCGATCTATCAATGGCACCGTAAGGTTCATCAACAGGATGGAATAGGACACGCCCTCCGGATACCCTCCCACGCGCCGGATGAGCACGGTGAGGAGACCGCAGCCGATCCCGAAGATCCATCTCCCCTTAGGTGTGATCGGAGAGGTGACCATATCCGTGGCCATAAAAAAGGCCCCGAGAATCAGCCCTCCCGCGAGCACGTGGAAGAGCGGAGATGCGCCTCCGAACAGCCCCGTCAACAGGATCACCAAGCCGACATATCCCGAGGGAATGCGCCAATCCACGTACCCTTTGTAGATCAGATAGGCCGCTCCGATCAACAGCATGATCGCCGAGGTTTCCCCGAGACATCCGCCGACGCGGCCCCAGAACAGATCGGCATACGAGCTGCTGAGCAGATCGGGGACCTGGTGCGCCTCCTTGAGCAGCGTCAGTGGGGTGGCCGAGGACACGCCATCTATGCCCGAAAGTGTTCCCCCTCTCGGCGCGAGCCACTTGGTGGTCATCTGCACGGGCCACGAGGCCAGCAGAAACGCGCGACCGAGCAAAGCCGGATTCATCGGGTTAAATCCCAATCCGCCGAAGACCTGCTTGCCGATTCCGATGGCGAACGCGGACCCCACGACCGGAATCCACCACGACACGCCCGGCGGCAGGTTGAACGCCAGGAGCATGCCCGTCAGGATCGCGCTGCCGTCCCCCGCGGTAATGGGAATTTTTCGCAGCTTCTGAATGATCCATTCCGTCCCAACGGCGGCGGCAATGCTGATCAGGGTCAGCCACGCGGCTCTCGGGCCGAAGAAATAGATCCCCGCGATCCAGGCGGGACACAGCGCGCCAATCACCGAGTACATGATCTTCGGGATGGAGACGCTGTCCCGAATGTGAGGGGAGATGGAAACGGTGAATTTTTTGTTTTCGTCCATACCATTAAACTCCTCTAAGAAGATACACGGGATGAGTGGTGAGAGCCACCAATCACCAATCACCAGGTTCAAGCCGCCTGAGCCTGCTTTTTCCGCTGCGCGATCACCGACTTGCCGTATTTGAACAGGTGGGTCAGGTGCCGCTTGGAGGGGCAGGTGTACGCGCAGGAACCGCACTCGAAGCAGTCCATGATGCCGTAGTCCTCCGCTTCGTCCCAGCGCTCCCGCTCCACCAACGTGGCCATCACGCTGGGGATCAGGCGCATGGGGCATTGATCCACGCAGCGCCCGCAGGAGATGCACGGCTTGGGTTCGATGTCCAACGCGGCTTCCGCTTTGTCGAGCACGAGAATGCACGACGTGCCCTTGATCACCGGCACGTCGTCCGTGGCCTGCGCGATGCCCATCATCGGGCCGCCCATCACCAGCTTTGCCGCGCCTTCGGTGGTTCCTCCGCAAAACGCGATGGCATCCCGAAAGGAAGTGCCGATCCGCACGCGCAAGTTTTTCGGCTCTTTTACACCGCCACCGGTCACGGTCACCGCGCGTTCGAAAAGCGGTGTGGATTGCGCCACCGCCTGATAGATCGCCGCGGCCGTGCCCACGTTCTGCACGAGACAACCCACCTTCATCGGAAGCGCGCCGGCCGGCACGATGCGGCGGGTCACCGCATAGATCAACTGCTTCTCCGCGCCCTGAGGATATTTGACCTGAAGCGGAACGACTTCAATGCCGACTTGGTTG
>JAUWMS010000467.1 GCA_030613045.1 Candidatus Latescibacterota bacterium
TGGGGGTCAATCTCCTGCGCCCTGGCAAAACGATCCAACTCCGCCTCGGATGCCCGGACGTGCGCGCATTCGGATGCGCTACACGCCCGCGAAGAAATCTCTCCGCGAATCCATCGCTCCACCGACTCCCGCCACGAGCCATCCGTGAACGTCCGAAAAAGCAAATTGCCCACATCGTTTACCGCTACGGTGCCATCGAAATCGCAAAAGACTCTTTTCTTCAACTAAGGTGCTCCTTTTCTTACCGCGGAGACCGCGAAGGGGAAAAAGTGAGACGGGAAAACCTCCCACTCTCACACTTTCGCAGGGCACTTCCGGTGACTGCAAATTGCGACCACCACTCACCACTCACTAATCGCCACTCACCTGACCACAGCCTGAGTCTTGGGCGAGGCGCTCATCTTCTCGGCGTAGAGCGCGGGATTCCGCAGAATTTCGATGGCCTTCTGGAGTTGGACGTCCTCCGGGAAGGTGGCCCTCAGACCGGCGTCGAGCCCCCCCAATCGGGAGGCGATTTCCCTTCGCAGAGCCATTTGGATATACGGCCGCCCCTTCTCGAAATCGTGGGTTTTCTCATCCTCCAGTACGCTCCTCAAATCGGCCAAGATTCCCTTGAGGTTGGCGTCGTACCCTTCCTCTTCGACCAGCTTTTCCAACGCCTCGATCTGGGATTCGCCGGGCAAAGGATACTCAAATTCCTGTTCGGGATCGTCGAGATATTCCTGAAGGACGGTGAGCATCTCGTCATCCACGGCGACATCCGATTCGGTGTCCGGGTGCAGCGCCGCGTAATGCACCGCAAAGTTGAAGAAGATTCGCCTTCGTTCCAGAGTCCGCAAAAACTCGGAAAGTTCGGGAGGCTCCACGAGCACGTCCGGGGTGATGCCGCCGCCGCCATAGACCACGCGCTCTTTGTCCGTAAAGAAGGTCTTTTGCGTGGTCCTGTCCTTTTCATCGGGGACGATTCCATGGGGATGTTCCATTTCCCCTGGGGACGCAACCGGATTCTCCGCATTTTTTCGTCCCCATTTGTGAATGCTTCTGCCGCTCGGGGTGTAATAGAGCGCGGTGGTCAATTTGAGTTCCTTGTCGCCGCCGATTCGATGCAGTGTCTGTACGGATCCCTTCCCGAAGGTGGGCTTTCCCACAATCAGGCCCCGATCATGATCCTGAATCGCGCCGGCCACGATCTCCGACGCGCTGGCGCTTCCCGGACCGACCAGCACCACCATCGGGATAGAAGGATCCAGAAAAGGATCCTTTTCGGCAAAAAATTGCCGGTTCTGGCGGGGAACCCGCCCCTTTGTGGAGACAATCAGTTGCCCTTTCTCCAGGAAAAGATCGGCCACGGAGCAGGCTTCCGAAAGCAATCCTCCGGGATTGGGTCTGAGATCGAGGATAAATGCCTGGATGTTTTGATCCTTCAGGCTCCGGATCGCCTCCGCGAGCTCGTGCGTGGCGCTGTGGGTCTCCCCCTGGCGAAAGCGGGCCAGGCGGACGTATCCCACTGTTTCGGCGATCTTTTCGGCCAGCGACACGCTCTTCACCTTGATGATCTCCCGGACGATGGTGAAGTCTATGGGAGCTTTCTCGCCGTCGCGCTCAATGGTGATCGTGACGGAGGTGCCCGGTTTGCCCCGGAGGATGGATACTACGTCCTCCAAGCTCATCCCTTCCGTGGGATCTCCCTCGATTTGTACAATGCGATCCCCGGCCTGAAGCCCGATGTGATAGGCCGGTGTGCCGTCAATCGGTGAGATAACCGTAGGCGCGTTGTTGAGAACGGCGATTTGAATGCCCAGGCCTCCGAACTCGCCCGTGGTATCAATCTTCAGTTGATCCACCCGGGCTTTGGTGCTCAAAAACTGCGTGTACGGGTCCAGTTCCTCCAACATCCCCTCGATGCCAGCGTCAATGATCTTCTGAGGTTCAATTTCCTCCACATAGCTGTTAGCGATGTATCGGTACACTTCACCGAAGGTATCAAAACCTTCATCAATGGCGATAAGCGCCTCGTCCTCCGTCGCTCGCACGTAATCCAGCAGCCACACGCCGGACAAAAAAATCAGCAAGAGAAGAAGGATTCCGTTCCTTTTTTTACTCGTGTAGGACATAAAGCAAGCCTCCCTGAAGGCGCACCGCAAAGACGCAGAGCGCGTAAAGAACACTTTTTCTGAGGGGTACGATTTCTGTTTCACGCATCACGCATCACGTGCTTTCAATTTTTCCACGACGCCTTGATGAATCTGCGCTTCGATCCGAGCTATGGACTGCATTCCATCTATAACGAGGAAGCGGGCGGGGTCAAGTTGGAGCAGACTCAGATAACCCTCTCGGAGGTGTTCGTAAAAATCGATCTCTTCTCGCTCTATGGGTTCATCGAAAAGCGAAGGTCTTCCATGTCTTCGCACTGCTTCCTTGACCGAGATGTCGAGCAGGATCGTCAAATCAGGCGTTAGACCTAAGGTAGCTATCCGGTTCAGATCAGCGATGGTGTCCAGAGCCAGTCCCCGACCATAGCCCTGATAAGCAACAGTAGAATCGGTGTACCGGTCGCAGCCCACCACCTTCCCCTCGTGGAGCGCAGGAAGGATCACTTCCTCAGTGTGCTGCGCCCGGCTCGCAATCATAAGAAATAGCTCAGTCCATCGGGTCATCCCGTCGGTTTTCCAGTCGAGTACGATGTCCCGGATCTGCTCTGAGATCGCTGTACCGCCCGGTTCACGGGTGAACACCACTTTGTGGCCCGTGTGCGTGAGGGTATGAACCAAGCGTTTGGCCTGCGTGGTCTTTCCGCATTTATCAATCCCCTCGAACGTGATGAATGCGCCTTTTTTATTTCGGATTTCGGATTTCGGATTTCGGATTGAAAACCCCCTCTTTCATTTCGGATTTCGGATTCTCACCGCAGAGTCGCAGAGAGCGCAGAGAACTTCAAGACCTGTTTTTGTCTTTCTCTGCGTCCTCTGCGACTCTTCGGTGCGTATTCATTTTCCGCAATGCGCAATCCCCGCTCACGCCTTCTTCTCCTTTTCCTTCTCCGTCTTCTCGGCGTTCTTCCCGTACTTCCGAATAAAGGTCTCGGTCATCTGCCGGGCTTCGGGATCGGTGTACTGTTTGGG
>JAUWMS010000351.1 GCA_030613045.1 Candidatus Latescibacterota bacterium
CGTGAACGGACAGGGCGTGCCCGGTCTTCTCGCGGTGTATCAGGACTATACCGGAAGCGCGAAGGATCTCGGAATGGCGTATGCGAAGGGGATCGGCTGCATCCAGGCGGGATTGCTCGAGACCACGTTCAAGGAGGAGACTGAGACCGATCTCTTCGGAGAGCAGGTGGTGCTCTGCGGCGGCGTTTCCGCGCTGATCCAAAATGCGTTCGAGGTGCTGGTCGAGGCGGGCTATCAGCCGGAGTCCGCGTATTTTGAGTGCTGTCATGAACTTAAGCTCATCATGGATATGATCTACACCGACGGCATCTCCGGCATGCGAAAAAAGGTTTCGGATACGGCGGAGTATGGCGATATGACCCGAGGACCGCGCGTGATTGACGAAAGTGTCAAGGAGGAGATGCGGTGCATTCTCGATGAGATTCAGGACGGCTCTTTTGCCCGGGAGTGGATTCTGGAGAATCAAGCGGGCCGGCCGGTCTATCATGCCCTCGAACGGCAGGGACAGGCGCACCAGATCGAGGAGGTTGGGAAGAAGCTGAGGGGAATGATGAGTTGGTTGTAAATTCAGGTGCGCATTCGGGAGTCCGCATTTTTGCTTGACTCCCGGATGTCAAATGTCGGTGCTCAACAGTTCCTTGCAGCATACAGAAAAATCCGAAGGCGTGTATCCATTCGCCTTCGGATTTTTTGTTTTGAGAGGAAAGGCTGTGAAAAAAATGAAAAATGAAAAGTGAAAAATGGGAAATACAAAATGGGAAATACAAAATGCAAAACGTGGGGCGTGAGGCGTGAAACGAAATTTGGAGGCACGGTGCAGCACGGCGTTGATAGGGATCAAACCTCCCGCGGGTTCGAAACCTGCGGGAGGTTGATTTACTCCTTTTCCGTGAACTCCGCTCCGCTTCGTTCACGGTTCGGGGGAGTTGGCGCGTCAAGTCGGCGTTCCCACGCAGAGCGTGGGAACGAGAAATCACCACTCACCTCTCACCACTCACAGGCCTCTGCGATCTCTGCGCGCTCCGCGGTAAAATTTGACTTCAGGCAGCGCCATCCGCCAGATCGGGATTCCCGGGCCCGAAATGTTTCAGCATCACCAGATTTTCGTGCGCACTCGTGTTGGTTATCTTCACGCCTTCCTCAGCGGCATCCACACTCACAAAGCACTCATCCTCCGTCAGCTCTCCGAACCGGATCATCGTGGGCGACACCACATCCATCTTGCCGATCGTGCCCCGCCCCTGCACCACGATCAGCCCATACGCGGCCCGATCCCGAATCACCGCACTTTTTCCGGGGAAGATGGTCAGTTCCTTCGCGCTGAATTCCTTCGAGCGATACGCCACCCAGAATTCGTGGTATCCTTCGTCCTCCATAGCTTCCGAGGACTTCACCGGCTTCGGAATCACATAATAATGTTTCATAAACTCCGGATCTACATTCCGCTCCCAGTCCAACATACTCACAATATAGTCCAGATCGTGATGCCGGTCTTCCGGCACATCCTTGACCAACGAATCCCACGTCATCGCGCGTCCCTCCACCATAGACTGGAAGAGACTGGCCACATCGGAGGCTTTTTGCGGCTCGTACGTCACCAGCGTCCCCGGCGCGTGCAGGATGCCCGGCGGGATATTCCATCCCGTTCCGGGACGAAGCCGGTACGCCTTCGAATGATCCAGAATCCCATTGTCCCCCTCGTTCCACCGTTCGAGGCAGCGAATGATATCCTCTCTGGTCGTGCCCGGCTCCAATCCGAAGAAGGTGTACGGAAAGTTCTGCTCCACAAAATTGAGTTGCGGCGGGAAATAATAGGCCTCCGGTTTGCCCACGCGTCCCACTTTTTTCGCGTGTTCGTCGTCCGGATGCAAGTGGTGCGGGATCGGCCCCGCATTGTCGAAAAATTTAGCGAGGACCATCCAACCCTCATATTTCCGCATCACCGCTTCGCCCAAAATTTGGTCTCCGAGCAACTCGATGGCCTCCTTCAGCAGAATCTTGACGACCTCCGCGCCATCCTGCACCACCACGTAGCTCAACCCCTCATCCTCCGGCGTGCCCGGCCCATTGTCCGCACGCACGGTGGAAGCCAGCCACCGCTCGTCAATGCCTCCCCGATCCGCTCCGAGCGCATAGAGATCCCGCGGAGCCAGCTTCAGCCGTCCCCCCGGCACCAAAAAAGAGCGCGGAACCCAAGCGGGTGCAAGCCGCACGATCCCATCCCCCGCGTCCAGCGCGTCCTTCAGTAATGCCCTCTTCCGGTTGGTATTCATCTCCTCCTCCTTCCAGTTCTCACCGCAAAGACGCAAAGTGCGCAAAGAACTTCAAAGCCCTTGGGGAAGGGTGGCTTTGCGGTCTTTGCGCCTTTGCGGTGCAAATAAAATTCAGTCAACGCACCATTCTTCGAAAGGTGTCCGTCCTGAGTTCCGCCTCCAGCAAGTCATCTACATGGCCCCGTTCGAGCGCATTCTGAATAAGTCCGAAAACCTCTTTGGAGGCCGCCAAAGTCCCGGAAATATCCTCCTCGGTGTGGGCCATATTCAGCGTGAAATAAGTGGCGGAGAAGATGCCTCGCTTGCACATCTCCTGCACGTACAGGGTGGAGACCTTCTGATGGAGCGCGGGATCGGCGATGTCGAATTGAAACCTCGGTGAACAATCCAGCCCGAAAGCATGGGCCGGTATGCCCGCGTCCCGGATCGCTTCGTCGAGTCCCTGTTTGATCGTGCGCCCGGCTTTGAAGAAATGCTCGACGGCACCGCGCCGGCGCAGTTCGCGGATCGTGGTCAAGGCCGCGACGATGCCGATGGTGTCGCTCCAGTACGTGCTGGAGATAAACATCCGGGATGCGGGTTCCATCACATCCCGCTTGCCCACCACGGCCCCCATGGAGTATCCGTTGGAAAGGGCTTTGGCGAATACGGATAGATCCGGGGTGACACCGAGATATTCCTGCGCGCCCCCGAGCGCAATGCGAAATCCGCAGGAAACCTCGTCGAAGATCAGCACGACCCCATAGCGGTCCGCCAATTGACGCACCCCTTCTAAGAAACCTTCGGGTGGCAGTTCCGATCTGAGCGGCTCCATAATGATACACGCCACCTCGCCCTTGTTTTCTTCCAGCCGCTGCTCCAGCATGTCCAGATCGCCGTAGCGGAAAGGAAATATCGTCCCTGCCAGCGCTTTGGGCACTCCCGTGGGGTCAATACCCGGAAATAGATGCTCGTCGAGCGTCGCATCTTTCAGCAGATTCGCCGCAATATACCAATCGTGCCAGCCGTGATACCCGCAGAAGAGAACCTTGTCGCGTCCGGTGGCACCCCGGGCAATGCGCACCGCGATCGTACACGCATCGCCGCCGCCTTTGGCGTAGCGCACCATCTCCGCGGAAGGGATCGTGCGGATCAACTCCTCCGCCAATTCGAGTTCGAGTTCGTTGTTGATCGAGAAGGTGACGCCCTTGCCGATCTGCTCCTTCACCGCGTTGTCCACCACCTCGTCGGCGTAGCCCAGAATGATGGCGAGAATGCCGCTGATCCAATCCACATACTCGTTTCCATCCACATCCCAGAAGTGCGATCCCTTCGCGTGATCCGCGTAGATGGGACTCACGCCATAAGCCATGCGAGCGGGCCGGCGACTGATCAGTTGCGTGGCGCCGGGGATCAATTTTTCAGCCCGTGCATAATCCCGGAGAGAACGCTGCACGGAATGTTTTTGGGGATCTGCCATTTGAATTCCTTTCCTGAAGTGTCGTGGAGAATCGGAAATTTGTGAGACCCCGGAGGCCTGACACGTCCTATTTTGATCCGCCCAAATATACAGGCCATCCCCGCGCTTGTCAAGCCCTAAATGGATCGGGAGTGAACCTCGCATCTCATAAAAAAACCGGAGGAAACCGCTCCTCCGGCGTTCGTGTTTTTCTTCCTTTCGTGCTTTCGCCCTGGCCCCTGCCCTCTGACCTCCTGCCTCTGGCCTCTGACCTCCGACCTCCGACCTCTGCTCTCTGACCTCTGATCTCCGCCCTCCGACCGTCAGGATCCCCGCTCCGCCGGCCGGGGCGTATCGCGCACTTCGCGCCACTTTCGGGTCAGCGCGTG
>JAUWMS010000168.1 GCA_030613045.1 Candidatus Latescibacterota bacterium
CACCAATCACTATTTCTTTTTTTTCTTCGGAGGCTGCACCTCGAAGACCGTCTCCCCTTTTTTGATCATACCGTATCGCTCGCGCGCCTGCTTCTCGATGGTATCCATGTCGGTCTCCAAAAGATGCCGCTCCCGTTCCAGGAGCATGCGCTCCTCCTCCAGCGCCGAGATCTCCTTTTCGAGGGTTGCGATCCATCGCTTCAAATGCCAGATCTGATAGAGGCCGTTGTCCCCGCCCACGAAGATATAGAGCACGAAAGCGAAGAGGAGAAAAAGAAGCACCCGTTTAATCCTTCTTCCCACCACGGCCTTCGACCCGGAACGGAACGTATTGGAGTATAAAGGGTTCTTTCGCATGATCGAAACTCTGAACAATTATGAATTACACAAGGCAAGGCACAAAGGAACTGGAAGGCACAGAGGCACAGAGTAACCAAATGCTACTTTGCGCCTTTTACAATGGGCACTGCCCCAATCACCAATCACCAATCACCAATCCCCGGCATCACACCATAACCACATCTATCCGCTTCGGATCGTTGGTTCCGATCCGGTGATTCGCATCCGCCGCCGTGGCGATGTACGTAGGCTCCCTCACAGGCGAAGCTTCCTTGAGCGCAGGCAATCCCTTCTCCGCCCGCTTGCGCTCGATGATCCGCCAGCCCGTGTAGTCCAATGCCACCGGATCCAGACCGAACAGCAAGCCATTGAACGGCCAGGTCCACTGAGGCATATAGGGGGGCCCGCCCTCATACTGCCCGATGATCCCATCCACGATCGTCAGCACGGTCTTCTCCCGGATAATCGGAAGGACGTTGAGGTCCGCGATGTACGGATCGCCCGCGCCGTCGTGATATTTGTTCGGATTGTGGATCGCGCCGAAGAAATTCTTCATCCCCAACGTCACACCGCAGATGCCGTGATCTTTCAGCACCGGAAGATTGATGATTTTGGAGCATTGATCCACGAGAATCCGGCTGAACAAACTTCCCACCTCCCGGTATCCGATCAACCGGGGGTGGTAGCCCACCGCATCCGTTCCGTAGCATTGCACGTCGTTTCCACCGATGTTGATCTTGTATCCGGCGTGCTCTAAGTGACTGTTCATCCGGTCCCAGATGATGATGCGCTTCCGCTTCACCCCGACCCGCTCCAACCGCGCCGCAATGGCCCACACGAGCGCCAAATGGGTGGACATGCGCTTTCCGGACAGGCCATTCACCTTCAGCCCCACCGTATCCGAAGGCGCCACCAGCGCTCGCCAGACCTCGTCCGGGGGACCGCCGAATAGGCCCTGCATCCCCCGATCCAAAAGGGTTCCGATGCGTTCGGCGGATATTTCCTCCCCGCCCTTTCGGAGTCCCTCGTCTCTCGAAACCACGATCTTTGACTTCGGAAGCTTTCCCTCTGCCGAACCCCCGCAAATCCCGCCCAACACAAGACCGCTACCGAGAAGCGCTCCCTGTTTCAGAAAAGTCCTTCGATCCGATCCGGCCACGTCCTTATTCACTCCTCTCGCGCAAAAAATAAGATAAGGGCAGAAAATCGAAGACGTTAACAATTAATAATTTACAATTCACAATTATACGCTCCTACTTCCCACTTGAGCTTCACTTTGCTGACGCGGAGCGTCGAATCTTCGTTCCCACGCAGAGCGTAGGAACGAGATGAAATTGTAAGTTGTGAATTGCGAATGACTAATTATAAACGAGTTGGAGGAACAATCCAACGAGTCCCACCGCCCAGCAATAGTACGCGAACCGGTCCAACTTGCCCTTTTTTACGATACCCAGGAGCACCCGGATCGCCACATAGCCCGATGCGTAAGCCGTCGCCGTGCCCACGATCAGGCTCCACGCCTCCGCACTCGACGGAGGGGCCTCAAACACATCCTTCAATTTGAGCGCCGTAGCTCCGAAGATGACCGGAAGCGCCAACAGGAAAGAAAACTCCGCCGCCTTCGCCCGATCCACCTTCCGCCAAAGCCCGGTCACAATCGTCGCGCCGGAACGGGAGATGCCCGGAACCATCGCAAACGCCTGCGCCACGCCGATCAGGATCGCATCTTTCCAGCTCACCTCGCCCCGCGTCTCCTTCACGTAGCGCGTGGACCAAACCATACCCCCCGTGACCAACAGCGCCCCCGACACTAAGATCGGATTGGAAAACGCCTGCTCTATATAGTCCTCGAATAACAATCCGAGACAGCCCGCCGGAATCGAACCGATCACGATCCACAGCGCCAACCTCAGATGTCCATCCGCTTCGAGCCTCTGAGCAATCCCCTTTCGCCCGACGAGCGTCCCGATCCCTCCGAATACCGCAGCGATCATTTTCCAAATTTCCCCGCGAAAAACAGTGACGATCGCCAAAAACGTTCCGAAGTGCACCATCACCTCAAACGTGATCCCCTCGCCGGAACCACCCAACAAAGTCCGCGCCAGCACCAAATGTCCCGAACTGCTGACAGGGAGAAATTCCGTCAGTCCCTGAACCAAGCCAAGAAGCACTGCCTCGAAAGCACTCAAATGGGCTCTCCTCATAATCCTTGGCCGTGAACTCCACGCTGTTCCGCGACCAGATTTATGGTAATATCACCTGGATTATTCACAAGTTTTGGTCTGTCCCGTTAGGGACAAAATATCTATAGCAAAACAAAATAATCCCCAAAAGCATTCCCAGTCCCGTAGGGACGGCATATTTATCCCCTATCCTTCCGAATGCGTCTTTCGTCATGATGTGTTTGCCGTGGTTATTTCGTCCCTCTCGGGACTTGGGGAAGACTATCGGCTATTTCGAATACTATAAATATCCTGTCCCTGACGGGACATCTCCCCTTCATGATTCACAAATTCGCCCAAAATCCTCTTTTGCTCTTGTGCAGCAAAGTATTTTGGATTTCCGGTTTCAAAACGTTATTTTTTAAGAACAGCCTGAAGCCGGGGCGCATCATCCAGGACTTGTGAATAATCCAGTGTAGTGAGGAACGACAGTGCCGTCGCAACCCCTATCCTGACTCACTACGACTACGCCCCTCCTTCCGCTTCCGTCCCAGCCGGGATTTGATAGACCAGCGCCGGGGCAGCTCCTCCACCTCGTCCTGTCGCTCCACCGTCAGCACGGAATCAATCGCCTCGATCTCGGTCATCAGCTTGCGCAATTGCTGGAGATCCCGCACCTCCAGCTCAAAACGCACGACAGAACGGTCAATGTCCACCGACGACGCACTGGCCCGAATATTGATCCGCATGCGTCGGATCACTCTGGTAATGTCGTTGAGCAGATCCCGCCGATCCACCGCATGGACCAAAATACGGGCTACGAAGACTTGCCCCCGCCCCGAATCCCACTCCACCTCGATGCGACGCTTCTCGTCGGTCAGGATATGGGCGATATTGGGGCAGTCCTTCCGATGGACGGAGACGCCGCGCCCCCGGGTCACAAATCCAAAAATATCATCTCCCGGCACCGGACGACAGCACTCCGCAAACCGCATCATCATATTGTCCATTCCCTGAATACGGACCGACCGGATCCCCTCACGCCGCAGCAGCTTTTCCGGGGGTTTCCGCTCCTCGCCGGACAAAGCCGCGGTGACGCGACTGAGCGGGATTTCCCCGCTGCCGATGGCGGCAAAGAGATGCTCAATATCCTGCAATTTGTGCTTCCGAACGAGGACCAGAAGGTCCGCTTCACGCGCGCTCAGTTTTCGTCCGAGCATCTCGCGGCCCAAGCGCACGCTGTCCCAGAACGATTCCGCCTTCAGATAGCGTTTGATCCGGCTGCGGGCCCTGGAACTCTGAACGATGTGAAGCCAGTCCGGTGTGGGCTTCTGATTCGGAGAGGTGAGGATCTCCACCGAATCGCCGCTTCTAAGCGACGTTCCAATGGGCACCATCAGCCCGTTGACCAATGTTCCGAAACAGTGCAGTCCGATATCCGTGTGCACACTGAACGCAAAATCCAACGCCGTTGCGCCCCTCGGCAGTTGCTTGAGATCCCCTTTGGGCGTGAACACGAAAATCTCGTCCTGATACAGCTCGATCTTCAGGTCCTCCATAAACTCTTCGGGATCTATGGCATCGTGCTGTCGCTCGACCATATCCCGGATCCACACCAGGTGTTGATCCAGTTCGTCCGGGCCGGTGCGTCCCTCCTTATAGCGCCAATGCGCCGCAATCCCCACTTCCGCAATCCGGTGCATCTCGGGGGTTCGGATCTGAATCTCGATCCGCTGGCCCCGCGGAACGATCACCGTGGTATGCACCGATTGATACATATTGGACTTGGGCGTGGCGATGAAATCCTTGAATCGGTCGGCCACCGGAGTAAACAACGCATGCACCCATCCCAACGCGTGATAGCAATCCGGCACCGTCGGAACGATGATCCGAATGGCCATCAAATCGTAGATGTCCTCGAAGGACTTGCTCCGATTCCGCATTTTGGTGTAAATGCTATAGAAATGTTTCGCGCGCCCCGAAATCTCCGCCTCGATGTCGTGGGCTCGAAGCTCCTGAACGAGCGGGATTCGGATACGGTCAATCTGCTGCTCGCGTTCCTCTAAGCTCACCGCAACCTTGGTTTTGATCTCCTCGTAAGCCTCCGGATCGAGCGTCTTCAAACTCAAATCTTCCAACTCCAGCTTGATCCGCGCGATCCCGAAACGATGGGCCAGAGGCGCATACACCTCCCTCGTCTCCAACGCGATGCGCCGCTGTTTCTCCGGGGGAAGGAATTCAATGGTGCGCATATTGTGCAGGCGATCCGCCAATTTTACCAAAATCACCCGGATGTCTTTGGCCATCGAAAGAAGCATTTTCCGGAAATACTCCGCCTGCTGGATCTCCCGGCTCTGAAGACTCAATTCACTGATTTTCGTCACCCCATCCACCAGCAGCGCCAACGCCTCACCGAACTCATTTCGGATCTGACTCAGGGGAACCTGCGTATCCTCCACCACGTCGTGGAGCAGCCCGGCCGCGAGGGTCATGGAATCGAGGTGCAAACCGGCCAGAATCCGGGCCACCTCAAGGCCATGATGCACGAAGGGGAGACCGGACTTGCGAACCTGCCCCCTGTGCGCCAGGGCGCTCAAACGGTAGGCGCGCTCGACCCGATCCAGATTCGCGGTCTCGTTGTACGCCTGAATTTCCCCGCGCAATCGTTCAAATTCGGCGTCGGCCTGCTCGACTTCCGTGTGTTCCTGAGAAATAGCGCGCATACGGATCACCCCTTACGATTGGAGATTTCGGATTCTGGATTTTCACCGCAAAGACGCGGCAGCGCGCAAAGAACTTCGAGACCTGGATTTTGCCTTTCTCTGCGTCCTTTGCGACTTTGCGGTGCGTATTCATTTTTCGCAATCCGCCGTCACCAACTCCCGATAGGCTGCTATCAAGACACGAGTTACTTCGCCCGGCACTCCCGCGCCCACAGGCCGGCCGTTGATCTGAACCAGGGGCATCAGTTTCATCAACGTGCTGGTCGTAAAAGCCTCCTCCACCTCCGCCACTTCTTCTGGAAAAAACGCTCGCTCGAAGCAGGGGATGGAACGCTCCAAAGCCAGGGCCATCACGACCTCCCTCGTAATTCCCGGAAGAATCGGACCACTCGTGGGCGGCGTATAAAGCGCGCCTTTTCTTACAAAAAAAAGATTGCCCACGCTCGCTTCCACCAAATGCCCCTCCGTATCCATCATCAATCCCTCATCCACGCCCACTTTTCGGGCCTCCCGCCGAACCAGCACGCTCTCCAGAAAACTGAGCGACTTCACGCGCGAAATTGGGGAGAAGGTATTCCGCCGAATCTTCGAAATGATCGCCCGCACCCCCGTGCGGACTCGTTCCTCCGAAACCGGGCTAAACGGTCGCGCCGTCACGATCAGGTTGGGCTTGGGCGCATCCGGGACATCGAAGCCATCGCCTGCCCCCCGGGTGAGGATGATCCGAACCACGCCTTCCCCGATTTCGTTGACCGCGACCACCTTCTTCACCGCCTCCGAAATCTCCATCACCACGGCGGATCGCAGAGATTCCGCGGATTCGGAGGAAAGAATCAAGCCGTCGTCCAAAATGGGCCTCAACCCGATCCCCAGCGCCGACGCGGATTCCACGAGCCGCTCCACATGACGTCGCAGCCGGAAGACCTTCCCCCGATACGCCCGCATCGTCTCAAACAATCCATCCCCGTACCGAAAACCGCGATCCTCGATGGAAACCGCG
>JAUWMS010000018.1 GCA_030613045.1 Candidatus Latescibacterota bacterium
AATTAACAATTAACAATTCACAATTGATTATTAGCTCCAAAATGTGAATTGTGAATTGTGAATGCCTAATTGTGAACGAACCCCTTGCCTTCCAATTTGATCTTTTTTGTATTATCGGAGACTTATAAAAGCCCGCCCAAGGACGCTAAGTTCTTGGACAAAATTATTTTCTTATGCTCACCGCAAAGGGAAAAGTCAGGTATAGGTAAAGGCAAAGGGTGAGAACGGCAGCAATCAAGCGGTTTTCCTCTTTGCCTCTATCTTTACCTTTACCTTTACCTGCTTTTCTCTCTGCGTCCTCCGCGTCTCTGCGGTAAAATTGTCGTTTAATTTTGTCCACCTACTTAAAACCAACATTCCAGACGCAGCCGCTCTTTCCCCGGATCAAAATCCGTGGGAATCACGAAGCGCCGGCCTTTCTCCTGCCTCTGTTCCACCTCGATCCCGTCCACAGAAACCGTTTTCACGGAGACCTCATCGGGCCACCTCACCACAAGCTCCTTCACGCGGAAAGGCCGCACGGTCTTAACCGGAACGAAATCCAGATGAATCTCCTTTTCATCCCGCAGGCATTCCAGCATAAACCAACTCGAAGACAGCACCACCGGCAGCCGGGCCCCTTCGGAACGGAACAACCAGTCCGAGCCGATCTGAAGCCTTTGCCGGTCGAGGTCCGGCACGACACCGGAAAGCCCGTCGAGAAACAACCAGGTGACCGGAGGATGGAGAATGCCTCAGGAGGTCTTCGGATAGGCTCTTTGGCTTGAATTATTCATAAGTCTGGGATTTTACGCTCGGCTTCGGGTTTTGCTCAAGACTTCTCGAAAACTGAATAGGGCAAAGTAGTCTATTTCCCACTTTTGAGACCGAAAATCCAAAATGCCTTAAGTAAAGGAGAATTCTGTAGGGGAAATAGAATGCTTTCTCCCTCCGAATTCATAGATAATCCAAATTAGAAAGGAGCTCAGGGCTATGGTTGTTGTTCGCAATGATACGGCTTTTTACGTTCAAGCGCAAGGATTTCCTGTGGCTTTTCCCGACACGCCCGCCAATCGTGATTTTTCTTCGGGGAATGCAAAATACCGAGGGGGAAGCCGCTGCTTTCCTTAGCGCATTTATCGGAGATTGTGGCGAGTTCGAATCGTCAGGCGGGCTGTGGCGATGCAGAGGCCTTTTGTGCGCGTGGGGATTTTGGTGCGGTGTTGACGCGGAAGCGAAAGGTGGATGGAAAAGGGGGGGGGTGAGGGAATTCGGAGGGGGTTGGAAGAGAGCAATGACTGAAAAGAGATTGTATCTCAACTTATCCGTCAATAGGTGGACAAAATTACCTTCATAAATTTTCATGTATTTTCTCTAAGGAATCCAGGAACCCAGGAGAGGGCTGTAGTGCATTTCGGAGGGAGGGGGTTTCTCCTAACTTTCTGGGGTCTTGAGTGTAAAAATAATTTTGTCCGGGAACTTATATGCGCTCAGCGCCTATTCCAAATAGGGCCGCAGTCTTCTTTTGCGGGAAAGATGACGCAATCTGCGAAGCGCCTTCTCCTTGATCTGACGAATGCGCTCCCGCGTAAGCCTATAGCGCTCCCCGATTTCATCTAAGGTGAGGGATTCCTCCCGTCCGATCCCATAGTATAAACGGATGATGTCGGCCTCCCTCGGCTTTAAGGTGCTCAAAACCGCTTCGATCTGCGCCTGAAGCGACTCATCCATAACCTCCTCCTCCGGCGAGGCATGGCTTTCGTCGTGAATCAGATCGAAAAGGCTGCCGTCGCCATCTTTTCTGAGAGGAGCATTGAGGGAGCGATGCCTCCTCCCGGTGCTGATGGTCTCGGCCACTTTCTGAGGGGACATCCCCAGACGCTCGGCAATGTCCTCCGCATGGGGGGGTCTCTCCATCTCTTGCTCTAAAACAGCAGAAGCTTTGGAGATCTTGTAGAGCTCTCCCACACGATTGAGCGGCATCCGCACGATACGCGACTGTTCCGCCAACGCGGTAAGCATGGACTGTCGGATCCACCAGACCGCATAAGAGATGAATTTGAATCCCCTGGCGCCATCGAACCGCTCCGCGGCTTTGATGAGACCCACGTTCCCGTCGTTGATCAAATCCCCGAGAGCCATCCCTTGATTTTGATATTGTTTGGCTACAGTAACCACAAACCGCAGATTGGCCTGCACTAATGTGTCCCTGGCTTCCAGATCGCCTTTTTGGATGCGTTCCGCAAGCTCAATTTCTTCCTCGGAAGGCAGAGGGTGGTGTTCCGCTAGCTCCTCTAAATACTTGGCCAGCGCGCCGCCCTCTCTGCTTAACGGAATTTTGGAGAATTTGCTCAAAGCTCGGCGCACTCCTTTCGCGTTTTCCCTGTAGGTTCGTCGGCGCCGGCAGCCTGTAGGCATATTCGGGCCAGGTGTTCTATTATCGTGCCCCACAATTTTTGTTTATGGATCCGTTAAGGCACGATGCATACAGCACCAGAAGCATCCTTGATATGTCGCCTGAACTGGTGTCCTATTCCCCACAAAAATGAGCGCCTCCGTGCGGATATTATCGGAAGAACTTGTCTCAGCCTTTCTAACTCCTGATACAGCTCCCCCTTCTTCTCCACCTCCTTTATCTGGACTCCCGCAGTGAGGCTATCCCCCTGCAGTAACAGATTGGGATGAGGTAAGCGGATCAATCCCCTTTTCTGGGTTCCCTTGAGAACAAGAATTCGGAGACTCAGATTCAAGAGCGCAGCAAGTTTTAAGGCCCGCCGCACCGCATTTCCACTCTTGAGGGTCCAGTCATGGACAACCACTGCGTTTTCGAGTGTTGCGGGTTTCTCCGGGAGAAGTAATAGCGGGCACCGACTCCTACGTACAATATGGGGCCAGGGAATATCAAAGAAGCGAACCATCGCCGAATAAGCCCATGACTCGGACCTTTGGGCCACTATGATATCCATCAGGGAAGCGGTGTTCAAAAGCTGCGACACCAAAGGAGCCACAAGCACCTGGGCGCTATAAGGTACATTGGCCTCCTCACAACGATGGGCCAATGTTTTCAAGCTCTTTTCGGCTTTTCCTCTTTCCTCGATCATAACCGGAGCATCCCCCGCTAAAATAGGGGTATATATCCCCCAAGGTCCGGGGACTTTGATCCTGACCCGTTCGGAGGGAATGATCGTCAACAGGTTGATCCGGGCCTCTTCCAGCCGGGCGAGTCGAATGGCGTATTCCAATGCATTCGAGGCATCTGCTCCGCCGACTGATGGGACAACAATGTTATCCAACATAGTCTATACCCCCTTTTCCCTTAGTACTATCGCTGAAGCGCTCCGCCAGCCCCTTCGCCACCTCTACCTCGAAATAAAGAGGCTGCGGCTGGAAGGCGATGGAAAGTCCCATGCGCTCGAGGGTGCGCATGATCGCCAGGTTGATCCGTTCCTTGGTGGCCAGGTGGTCGGCAAAAGCTACACCCTTCGTGAAGTAGTAGAGCAGAATATCGAGGCTGGAATCGCCAAACTCCGTGAAGCGAATCACGAGGTATTCCCTATCCACCCCCTCGTCGTGTTTTACGATTTCGCGTATCTCGGAAACCGCTTGCTCCATCTGGTCGGCCCCTGTTTCATAGGTCACCCCCACGGTTTGCATCACGCGACGTTTGGGCATCTTCGACCAATTGTCAATCGTCGCGCTCGCCACAGTCTTGTTGGGAACCGAGACGAGCGTGGCCGGCCACGTCCGGATGCGGGTGGACCGGAACCCGATATCTTCGACGACACCTTCCGCATCGCCCAGTTTGATCCAGTCCCCCACCCCGAATGGCCGATCAAGAAAGATCACCACAGACCCGAAGAAGTTCGCCAACGTATCCTGCAGCGCCAGCGCGACCGCCAGCCCGCCGATGCCCAGTCCGGCCACCAGACTCGATACACTGTACCCGAGAAGCTGGATGCCCCAGATAATGCACACAAGCGCGATCGTGACCTTGAGCGCTTTGCGAATCAAGGGGACCAATTGGTCGTCGAGTTTCGATTCGCTGCGCTGGGCAAGCGCTTCGAGATACCGAGTGCCCGCGTCAACGGTTCGGAACAGGAACCATACCACATCGGCGGCCACAAAAATCTTCAGTATGCCGAACACGAAGCCGTGTACGTTGGGCTCGGCGGGCAGCGGAAGGACAGCGAGTGCGCCGGCAATGCCCCCAAGAAGAAACAAGTACCCCAATGGCTTGCTGGCCACGGTGGCAAGCAAGTTATCGAATGCAAACGGCGTCTTTTCCAAAAGCGGAATAAGCTTCTTTGTAAAGACAACGTCGGAGAGCTTCCTGATCGTGAGACCGAGCAGGATAAGAAAAAATGCCGCAATGAACTGCCAGACGGAGACTCCAAGAATTTCTTGGTGTGCCCAGCCAGGGAAATACAGGAATAGATCAAACGCGGCCTTTTTTGCCATCCGTTGCGCTTCCGCTGCATAAGAAGCATCGCTCCCCTGGAGCGCAAACAGAATCATGAGGGCCGTTGCGATGACGAAGGTGTGACGGAGCATAAGATACTCGAATTTGAATCTCATTTGGTTCACTCTTTCTGCTGCGCAGGGACATATTTGGTTAGATCGGAAATCGTGCCGATGCCCAGTTCCTCGGCATGATCGCGCCGCATCGTGAGCGTATAAGTATTGTTGAAACCGAAAGGCCGGAGCCATTTCAGATCGTACTGCTTTTGAAAAGCCCGCCGTACGGTCTCGTATGCTTTGTCCGGGTCGGGAATAACCTCTTGCTTCAGGATGCTCACCAAACCGGTTCCCGTATATTCCGCATAGAGGTCCAAATCCCCCGCCTTCAGCGCATTGAAAGAGATCATGGTGCCACCGAGATTCAGTTTACGCACGACCTCGATGTTCGAATGGCACTCGATCAAAATGGCCATCATCTCACCGAGAATCTCCTGCTCGGTAAAATGTTTGCTCCCAATAGTGATCGTGCCTGCCGAACCGTCCCCCGGCTTCGCGTCCGACGGAATCAATTCTTGTAATTCCAGGAATTCCCGAGCCACGTTACAGGCTTTGCGCCCCTTCTCGTCCACTTCGTAGTTGAGCTTCTGCATGGCGTCGTCAGAAAACTTCCCGGCGAGCCGGTTGAGTATGTTCTCAAGCTCCGGATACTTTTTCAGCGTTTCAGCCCGCACCACTGGCGCCGCGTAATAGGGCGGGAAAAATCCCTTGTCATCTTTCAAGACCATGAGGCCGTACACCGAAATGCGTCCGTCCGTGGCAAAGCCGTCAATAACATCTACGGCGCCGTCAGCCACTGCCTTGTACATCAGACCGGGGTCCATCTGCATCGGTTCGGACGGGAATCTGAAGCCATAGTGTTCGCTCAGGCCTTGGTACCCATCCGGACGGGTGAGAAATTCCGCATCGAAGGCCGCCCGAAGCGCACCGGGCGGGCCGGTATGTCGGCGTACACCAAAAATGACCGCTAACGCGGCGACGACGAAAAAAACTGCGACAACGATCAGCAAGCGACTTTGGAGGGACATGGTATCCTCCTTACGTTTTGTGAAGTATGAAGGGCGAGGTTTCCACTTTCCATTTAGGTTTTGCTCAGGACTTCAGCCCTTGCGGCGTCAGCCATTTTTCCAGGCCGCTGAGCGCCGAGTCAAAGATCAAGGCTAAGACCGCCGCGGGCACGGTGCCGGCCAACAGATAATCCATCAAATAGCTTCGAAGGCCCTTGAGAATCAGGTCTCCCAAGCCTCCGGCGCCAACCAGCCCGCACAGCGTGGCAATGCCGATGGTCCAGACCGTCGAGATGCGTATTCCCGCCATGATGACCGGCAAAGAAAGCGGAAGTTCTACGGAAAAGAGAATCTGATTCGACGTCATCCCCATTCCACGGGCGACCTCAATAACCGACGGATCCACCTGGCGAATACTCGTGTACGTATTGCGAAGAATCGGCAGAAGCGCGTAAAGCGTCAGGGCGACCAGCGCAGGCAAGGTGCCGATCGTGGGCAATCCAACCAACGCAAAAATAAGGACCACAAACGCGATAAGCGCCAGGGTGGGGACGGTCTGAATGATTCCTACCGCGCCCATGATCGCGGATACGAGTTTTGGCCGACGGCATCGGGTCAGATAGATCCCCAGAGGCAGGGCAATCATGATGGCGATGACCAGCGCCAGAAACGTAAGGTACACGTGCTCCATCGTGCGCTGAAGCATCTCCGGACCCAATTTTTGGAAGAAGGCTATGAGTGTATTCATGAAGTTTCTCCTGTCTCGCCGAGTACCTCTGTGATCACCTTGAGGAGCTGCTTCTTTTCGATCGGGCCGAGGAAGCGTTTCCCCTCATAGACCGGCAAAGTCGCCTGCTTGGTTTTTTTGAACAGATCCAGCGCCTCGATGAGCGAGCTTCTGGCGCGCAGCCGCGCCTCGGATTTTGCGCTGCCCGACTCGGGGCTCGTCGGACGTAGCTCGGGCATGATGGTTTTGATCGTTTTTGTCAAAAGGGACAACTGGAACCGATGCTGCCCCAGGAAGCTATCTACAAATTCGTTCGCCGGATTCTCAACGAGTTCCGCCGGCGTGGATAGTTGTTGCAGGCGACCGGCGTCTAAGAGGGCGATTCGGTCGCCCATCTTAACCGCCTCGAAAACGTCGTGGGTCACGAACAGAATGGTTTTTTTGATTTCGGATTCCAGTTCGATGAACTCATCCTGAAGCTGTTCGCGCGTGATGGGATCTAAGGCGCCGAAAGGTTCATCCATGAGCACGAAGGGCGGATCGGATGCCAGCGCGCGCGCCACGCCGACGCGCTGCCGTTGTCCCCCGCTGAGCTGAGCGGGATATCGCTCCCGAAACTCCTCCGGATCAAGGCCCGATATCGTCAACAGCTCATCCACTCGTTCGGCAGTTCGATCCCGGGGCCACTTGAGCAGATTCGGCACCACGGAGATGTTTTCCGAGATCGTCATGTGCGGAAAAAGGCCGATGTACTGGATCGCATAGCCGATCCCGCGACGCAACTGGATCAGATCCTGCTCCATAATATCGGTTCCGTTGATCACGATGCGTCCCCGCGTCGGCTCAATCAGACGGTTGACCATCTTCAGCGTGGTGGTCTTGCCGCTGCCGCTGGTACCGAGCAAGACCACCGTCTCCCCCTCCGCGACCTCCATAGAAAGGTCACATACGGCCTCAGCGCCGCCGGGATAGGTTTTCCATACCCTGTCAAATTGTATCATATACTCCGCTCTCTCGAGCTGGCGGCCACATCGGGGATCAACGGGCCTATGAGGGCGGCGCCAAGCAATAGAATCACTCCTATGAGATATGGAGATTCGGGACCAAGGGTCCTTGCGGAGATTCCGCCCAACAAAGATCCCGTCATGATGCCGCCCACCAAGGTGGCCTCATGCATACCCGTTTTCCTACCCCGTCCTTCAACGTCCTCAAGGCTCTGTAAATAGCTAAGATAATAGACTACCCCAATCGCAAGCCCGCTCATGGCGAACGCGATAACAAGGGCGGCTGTGCTTCTGCTCTGCATGGCCCCTAAAAGCGATAGGATGGCAAGTGCCAGCCCAGCGAAAGCCATGGGACGCCGGGGAAGCATCGTGGAAGTAAATACCGTTCCCAAAAACATCGCTGTCCGTGCAACTCCCATGGCGAAGAGTAACCATCCAAAGGTAGCCGCTCCCAAACCAAAGCTGTGGGCCTGTTTCGGGAACACATTCTGCAAAACACCCAAACCGAAACATACGGTGAAGTTGTTTATCCAGGCGAGTATCAGGCCGGGAGGAATGGTTTGCTTCGCTTTGGACGCGGCAGGTAAAACCTCCGTGGAGTCCTTGGCCGGATCCGGCAAGGTGCTCAATACAGCGAAGACAAGAGAAGCGGCGCCTGCGGCACACACAAAGGGCGCAAAAGGCGCCAGGCTGAACAGTGCGCCGCCTGCCAAGGTCCCCGTCATCATGCCGGAACTCCAGCTTATGTTAAACACCGCCGTACTCTTGGGCAATTGCGTGCTGGCGTGTACGTCCCCTACCCACGCCAGCACAAGCGGCCAGAAAAACGCAAGGCTCACCCCTACGAGCATGAAACCGGCAAAGACATGCCATAACTCGGAGGACTGCGCCAGAAAAAGGTCGCCGCATACCACAAATATACAACTGGCCAAGGCCATCTTCTTCCGGCCGATTACATCTGACAGCGCCCCAACAAACGGGCAGGCCAACGCGTAGATAGCCCCCCGAGCGGCTCCGAGGATACCGAGCCCCAGCACAGTTCCTCCGAGACGGATCGCCAGATAGGGGACTGCGGCCAAAAGGATGCCGAACCCGAAATCGGTTAGGAATGCCGCAGCAAAGATGCGTTTGACATAGGGAGAACGTTCTACCGCAAGATCAACGGGTCCAGGCGTTGAATTCATCCCTTCTCCACCTCAAATATGCCGACCAATCCGTGCGCGCACCCCTGTCCTTTCTGAAGCTTGGTGACGAGATACCACAAGGCATAGCCGAGTTGCGGCTCGATAATATTCTCACGAGGCAACCCGATACCCAGCCATCCCGCCCCTTCCACGACGCGCCTCATCCGTTCCATCATCTTCCGTAAAACGGAAGGATAGGACGCGGGAACCGGCGACAGATCGGAGGAAAAACGCTGTTGTTCGTCATCGTACGATTCCAGAAGCTTCCCGACGTATTGCACGAGGGTATTCCAACACATTTGGAGATGCTCAAAGTACTCGTTTAGGAATTTGAAACCCGGCTTGGGCACATAGTTCACCATCAAGGATCCAAAGTCGGTGCGCAGGTTCGGCTCGTGCAGGGAATTGACCGCCTGACGAATGGGCTGGGCGTGTGGATTGTATTCCGCGGTATCCATGTGCCTGCCGGTAAAGGTGGAACGATCGAAGAAGACCAGCGGTTTGATCTGAACACCGGCCCGCTTGCTCGCTTCGGTAATAATGGTATCTACTTCCTGGCGGTTCATAAGCCGGAGGGTAATATGTTGAAGCTCGTCCCGTCGGGCCTCCCGCTCTTCCTTTTCGTAAATGTAGGAGACCACGTAATCCATGTTGCGGTTCTCCGACAGATCGTTCGTCCAGAGCGTCTGCCATTCATAAGAATACCGTCCCAGCCAATCGCACACGATGATACAGTATTCCTTGGTTCGCCGGGCGATGTCAGCGAGAAGCTCTATGGAGGTCTCGTCATCGTTGTGGTGCGAAAACGTGCCATAAGACGTAAAGTAGAGATCATAAGGCCGCTCGTTTTCGGATAGGGGAAGCCCATGGTTGAAATCGGCTTGCCCGAAGACCAGCTTGGGGTCGTGCCCATAGATGGAACGCGCCTGTTGAAGCAGGTCTTCGTTCAGATCAATCCCCTTATAGAATCCGAGTATATCCGGGGTGAGGAGATCCACCTCGACAGCCTGTAAGTTCGGGTCGCGCTGTCGAATGCCGGCGAGCAATTCGTATCCATCGGCGCTGCCGCATCCCAAGTCCATAATTCGCACCCGCTGCATCAACGCCCGCTTGCGCGCGATCAGTTTCTGCAGATGGGGGCGCATAAATTGCCGGGTGACCTCGTCCTCCCAATAGCAGCGGACGTTATCGTATTTTCCCACCAATCCACTTCTCTTGGCGTATAATCCACTCTGGACTGCCTCGCTGTACGCTTCCATTTGTTCCTTCTTTGTCGGTTTACTCATCTGCGCGCTCCTTTCTAACCATTCAGCGTCTTCGGCAGGATGCCGGGAATTTCCCTCGCAATTTCTTCCAGTATCTCCTCGGGCAGTGGATTGCGCGGAATCGCCATGAACTCGTGATATCGGCGGTGCGCCGCCATCAAAGCGCCCCCTTCGTCGTCTTCGAGGGGATACCGGATATATACCGGTTCGCGCGTGGGCAATGGAAGATGATAGATATAGGTCTTGTGGCTGGTCTCCATCACCTCCCGCACCATCGCCAGCACGCTTTCACGCCCGTCCTCGGAAATATCGGGATCGCCAAGTTCCCACTTGACCATGCCGACGTGGGCGTCGTCCAGTACAGCCTGTTCGGGACAGAATGTATTGGTGCGCTCTAACAAACCGAATGCGTAGTGGACGTACTGGGCGCCGCTTCGGGGAACGGACATCAGTGTCAGCATTTTTTCCGCCGTGGCCTGAATGCCCGGAACGTCGGTATCGCCCACCCCGGCAGTCGAATAGCACGGCAGGCCATAAAAGCGGGCCAGTTGCGCACAATCGTGATGGTAATGATTGAACTCGGGCGCCCCGTACATATCGTCGAGCGTATCGAGCCGCGTCCGCACGGGCACGCTCCCGTAAAGCACGGGCGCGCCGGGGGCGACGAGTTGGTTCAGCGCCACGCCCGCGAGAAGCTCGGCATTGATCTGAGCCACCATGCCGAATTCATCGAAGGGGCCGGTCGCGCCGCCCATGGGACAACTCGAAATTACGACGGGAACGCGCCGTTTGGATATCGCGATGAGCTTCGCCGCGGTATCGTCCACCATCTGCAGCGGACTTTTAATGACGCAGGTGATAAAGGATAGGACGGGGTTTTTCTCGAAGGCTTCTTTGCCGCCGGCGATAATTTCCCCCATGCGAAGGACATCATCCAGCGCGGGAATACTCGTCAGACCGGCCTGCACGTGCTTGGTGATGTTGTTCAGGCTGGCCAGCAATTTGTTGACGTCCTTGTTTTCCGCCGTGACTTCTTGGTCCCGGATATTCACACAACGAATGAAAAAATCCAGATTCTCTAAATGTTCACAGAGATGCGCCGCCTTGCATAGACGTGCGACAGAGCCTTCCCGACGAATGAACTTCGGACGCCTCCCATCGAACTCGACGTCGAGCCAGATGTTGGTCTCCGAGCCGCTCCCGAACCGCACCCTCGGCTCGTGGGCATCGAGGATAAGGCGATTATCGGGATTGCGCGCGCCGAGCACGATCCTGGAGGGTGCGCTCTCCAGAATTTTGTCTATAATGGCGGACGAAATCCGAATGCGCACGCAGTCGTCGGCATCCTCAACTTTCGCGCCGGCCTTCCTGAAAATCCCGACCGCCTCCTTATTGTAGCACAGCAATCCGGGATCTTGCAGTAGATCGCGGGAAACGCCATCCACGAGTCTCACTTGCGCATCGGATAGACGATCCTGGGGCGTTACCAAAATCCCTTCACGTTGTTTTTCTGACATTATTTTCTCCCTTGTATGATAACACTATGTGTTCAAACGGCGTTTCGGTCAGGATACCGTAAGTTTTATGTACATACCTCGCGGTCGTCTCCGCCGTTTTCAACAGCGATTTATTTCCCTTTTGGCCTTCCTCGCGCAGCGCGTCCGCGAGCATTCGGCCGGCCAGTTGATCTATGGCAAACGGGTTCTTGCCCACGAGAAAGCCGAGGTCTCGCTGGAGCATCGGTTTCTGGCGAATGTTCACGCAGTCGCAGCGTTCGGTGATGGCGACCATGTGGAGCACGTGAATGGTGTGCTCCCATCGGCCGTCCATAAGTCCCATGAGGTAATCCGCCATGCGCAGAGGAAGCGTGTCCTCGCCGCGCGACCAGTCGGTAATAGCTTCACCATGAATCGTCACCGCTCGTTTCGGGCACACGGCCTCGCACTCGCCGCAGCCGATGCAACGCTCCGGATCTACAACCGGAGGCCCCTCTGCGTCGCTGAGCTTCAAGGCGCCTTCGGGACAGCTCTCCACACATCGGCCACAGGCGGCGCAAAACTCGGCGTCGAAGTGAGGCAGCAGGGACTGGTGCATACGAAATTTACCTTTGAGCGCGGAGCACCCCATCGCGATGCTCTTGACACACCCGGCCAGTCCAGCCAATCCGTGCAGGGTCAGGTGCGCATGATTGATCACAAAGTCGGCCGCTGAAAATCCGCCCGCGGGATAAAAATCCTTAAATCTTTGAATGCCCCGGACCTCGATTCGTTCTTGCTCCTCGTCGAATTCGAACACTCCCGGGATCGCACTGCATGGTCGGTCGAGCGCCACATAAGGAATCCCTGAGACCCCATTTGCAGCCCATCCATGCGCTTGCGCTAATTTCAGATAGGAGGACACATCTCCGGGAGGATTCTGCTTGTGGCCGCGAGGTCCTGAATAGGCCACGGTCGTATCGCCCGCCACGATCCCTGATGCGCCATGATCCCGAAGAAATCGGATGCTGCCCAACACGTATTCGGGCTTCAGCCGCGTGACGCACTTGGGCTCGCCGATGTGAATCTTGAGCAGCGTCTGACCGGAAACATCGCCCGGATGAACTCGGTGCAGCGCCTGGTAAATGGCCGTGTTCATGCTTCGCTGAGGGCCCGGTTGTGTGCTATCCAGGTCCGCGGTGTCTATGAAGATCACGGGGAATGCCCGCGCTTGGGTGGTCAATCCTGTCGGTAAGTGCATTGAAGTTCTTTCGAATGCAGGGATTCAAAATTTTCAACGTCTACTTACGATCTCCGGGAATGCCTTCAATAGCTGTTCGCGAATAGCCGGCGACAGTCGGCTATGATGATCGCCTTCCCGCACCTCACGAACAAAAGCCTTCGCCCGGCCCAACGCGTCGGAGTCCGGTTCCATGGATTCACGGTTTTCCCTGTTCGCCAGTCGGGGAGTGAAGAATTCTCCGCGCATGTGCCGCACGGTATGCTCCTCCACGAGGAAATCTTCACCCGGGCCTTTTTCGATAATCAACGCGGTGGCAAGCGTGTCGTCGTTCACCTCGATGCCGCGCAAGACGCGCTGACACATGCCCAGGATTTCGTTG
>JAUWMS010000410.1 GCA_030613045.1 Candidatus Latescibacterota bacterium
CCGTGGGGGTGCTCCCTCCGAGGGGAATCACATAGGGCCGCTTCCCTGAGGCTTCCAACTCGGAGCCAAGCTCGTAGGCCGCTTGATCTACCTTTAGAAAGTCGGAGGCTTGGACAAAACGCACCTCCGCGCCGAGGATACGATCCAAACGCAGGTTCCCACTAATTTCCTCAGGTTCCTCCCCGTTCAACAACAGAATAGCCTCCATCCCCAACTTTTTGGCCGCGGCCGCGGTCTGACGGGCGTGGTTGGACTGCACCCCTCCGGTGGTGATCACGGTATCGGCCTTTCGCTCCAGCGCCTCCCCCATCAGGAACTCCAGCTTCCGTATCTTGTTCCCGCCAAAACCCAAACCCGTGCTGTCATCGCGCTTGACGAACAACCGTGGTCCGCCTAAGACCTTCCGAAGATTGCTCATCTCCTCCAAAGGTGTAGGCAAATGAGCCAGCCGCACTCTCGGAAATCCGGAAAATTGCATCATTTTCTCCTTTCAAATATCGAACAATGCCCAAGAAGTATCCAAGCCCGATTCAACCACAGGGAAAACACAAAGAAATCCTCTTGACCTGGATTATTCACAAGTCTTGGATGATACGCCGCAGTTTCAGGCTCTTCTTAAAAAAACCGTTTTGAAACTGGAAATCCAAAACACTCTGTTGCACAAAAACAAAAGAGGATTCTAGGCCAATTTGTGAATCATGCACGGAAGATGTCCCGTCAGGGACAGGATATGTATAGCATTCGAAATAGCCAAAAACCTTCCCCAAGTCCCGTTAGTGACGAAATATGCTTGGTTAACACATCGTGACGAGAGGGGCTTTTGGAAGGATATTGGATAAATATGCCGTCCCTACGGGACTGGTATTTTTTTTTGGGGGGGGATTGTTTAGCTATAGATATTTTGTCCCGAACGGGACAGAACCTGGATTATTCACAAGTCCTGGATGATGCGCCCTGGCTTCAGGCTTTTCTCAAAAAAAGGCTTTGAATCCGGAAATCCAAAACATCTTTCTACACAAGAGCAAAGAAGGATTTTGGGCGAATTTGTGAATAATGCAGGTTAAGGACTTCCTTCTTTTCCCAGCGCCGACTTCAGGCCGGCTCCGTGCTGTGTGGAGATGGGGGACTTATTTCAATCCCGTCAACTCCTCATCCCGGACCGTCACCCCAAGCCCCGGCTCCTCCGAAAGCGCCAGACTGTAACGATCCAAGCGGACGCCCTCTCCATAGTTCCGGCTGAGAAACCGCATCCCCGACAGCTCGCTGGTCCGGATATTCTCGTGGCTCAGGAAAGCGTGAGCCCCCATCGCCGTGCCCACCGTGCTCTCGATCATGGAACCGATCTGGCACGGGACCCCGTATTGCTCCGCCAGATCCGCGATTCGCCTTGCCCCGATGATCCCCGAAGACTTCATCAGCTTGATATTGATGATATCCACCGCGCCTAACTCTAAAAGCAGCCTGGCATCGTGGACACCGTGAACCGCCTCGTCCGCCATAATGGGAACGTCCAACTGTTTCCTGACCTCCGCAAAGCGCACTCTGGGAAGCTCCATCGTGCCCCCGTCCTCGTAGATTAGCAGAGGAGGGACGTTGTGGCCGCGTTCCTCCACGTGCGCTCTCCCAATCCGGATTACCCTCAAAACCTCTTCCCTGTGGGGCGACGGCGGAAGCCACCGGTTATCCACGATCTCTTGATTCATGCTCACTAATCTCCAATTAAGTAGGTGGACAATATTCTTTTCTTATCCCCACCACGAAATACACGAAAACCACGAAAAAACCCAAAGCGCTTCAAAACCTTGACTGGAG
The DNA here is from genome assembly GCA_030613045.1 of Candidatus Latescibacterota bacterium. GTDB lineage: Bacteria > Latescibacterota > 4484-107 > 4484-107 > 4484-107 > 4484-107. The sequence goes on from JAUWMS010000410.1 coordinate 1,813, forward strand.
GTTTCTTTGCGTTCTTTGCGCCTTTGCGGTGAGCGTGTCCTTTCATTTTGTCCACCTGCTTACAAGGTACGAGTGGACGCTCTGACAACTTCATTATGATAGGTTCATGATGACAGACCTCCGAGGTCCGGCAGACCCCGGAGGTCTTTTCCTATCCGTCCAAACGAATTGGGGAGCGCATTCGCGGTCCGCCCAATCACCAATCACTACTCACCAATCACCGAACGCCCGTAATCCCCACCACCATCAACGCCGCATCCGAAGCCGACTCCGAAGCGCCTATCCGTATCGCCCGGATCTCCGTCCCGGGATGGGGATTCACCCACTCCAATCCATACAGCGTCACGTCTTCCCCCGCGGGGGTCTTCCCCTGCCACATCGGATCGGCCGGATACGTCCCGACGTACCCGCCGTGACGATGAGCGCTGTGCGCAAGCGGAGCCGCGTGTCTGCGGTTCCACTCCGCCAATTGCCATCCATATTGCACGCTGACTTCCTCCGTCGTTCCATCCGCATAGACCACTTCGTATCGGCCCACGGGCGTGCGGGGCGGGGCATCGCTGGAACAGGTGTGCAGAAAAATGAGCCGGTCCGCTTTCGCCCCCATGGATACCTCCACCTCCGAGGGATAGCCCGGCTCCCGAATGTCTCCCGCTTCCACCAGAATCACGCCATCGGCGATGTGGAAGGGAATCCCCTTCAGCGCGACCTCCCCCTTCGGAAGACCCGTCAGATCGAAGCGGCCCTTCGCACCCGTCTCGTCTCTGAGCGACGCCGTCGTCTTCCCCGTCAGATCGAGCGGCTGGTACGTCCTTCCCTCGATCCGAAAAGGATCCGTCCGTCCGCTCAACCGGGCTCGAATTTCCGGCATCAACGCGGCCACCTTGCGATCCATCGTCCACCGCAGTTCATCCGAATAGTGCTCGGACCAGATCATATTGGCCGAGTAGATGAAATCATAAAGCTTTCCATACCGGCCAAAATCCCGCTCGTTCGCGTGAGACCACGTGGAGACCTCCGCGCCGATCACGCCCTCCCGCGCGCTTCGGGCGGCGAATCGCGTATAATGCGAGGAGTAGAAATTGCCCATAATGACCTTAAAACCCTTGTCCAGCAACCGGGTCTCGATATCCTCCCGCGTGCGGAAATACCAGATGAAGTCCATCATCACGATGTCCTTCGGGATCATGTCAATGGCGTCCGGGCAACCGTACGGTCGGAAGGTGTGAATCATATCCGACCAAATCATCATCCCCAATCCCTTGCTTTTGAGGTAGTCGTAAATTTTGTTCACATCTAACGCGTACAACTCCGCGCGGCTCTTTCCCTTACACCGCTCGCACACGCCCATAGTGTACACCTCGTCGTGCCCCATCTCGATGTACCGAAGCGGCTGAAAGACTTCGATGACCTCGTCAATCATGTCGAAGACGATCTGGTGGCTCTCCGGGTGCAGCGGACAATACGAGTCGGGATACGTATCCTCCGGACGCTCCGCAATCTCCGGATAGGTCATCGTCAGATATTCCACGTGGCTCAGCGACTGAATCTCAGGAATCACCTCAAAGCCATACGACCGGGCGTATTCCACGATGTCCCGCACTTCCTGCTTGGTCAGATAGCTCCCGCCGCCCAATTGTCCGTGCGGCACGGGCGGCACTTTCCCCTCGGCCGCCTTCCTGTTTTCACGCTCCCACGTCTCGTTGATCTCAGGCCGCCGGTCGAACTGCATCCCCGCCGTCACCTGCAAGAAAATCGTATTCATC
>JAUWMS010000184.1 GCA_030613045.1 Candidatus Latescibacterota bacterium
AGCTTCACGACATCCACGGGCTTTCTTTTACCTTTTGGAGGACCCACGAAATCCAGAGAGTCATTCAGCATCGTCTCGGTGGAGGTTACCAATTCGATAATAGAGTCAAGAATTTCGTAATCTTTTTCTTCGAGCGTGCCCCGCCTGCGCAGGGACCGGGCCAAAAGACCGAGCGTGATCAGGGGCCTTCGCATCTCGTGCATAAGATACGCCTGGGCATATCCAAGTTCCGCCATCCGTTTGTGCTGCCTTTTCTTATTTATTGCATCTTCGTCCGATTTTTCGTCCTCAAGAGGGACGGACGCATCGCAGGACTTCTTTTTATCTTCCATAAATTTGAGTCACTCCTTTTTCCACGTATGGAGCTCGCCCATCACCTGGCCTGCTCCCCATATCACATGCTTGTAACTGGTCAACTCCTCCAACCCCATCGGGCCCCGCGCGTGAAGCTTATCCGTGGAAATGCCGATCTCCGCGCCCATGCCCAGCGATTCGCCGTCGCAGAACATCGTGGAGGCGTTCACCAGAACCACCGCCGAATCTACCTCTTGAACGAATTTACGTGCCCGACTTTCGCTATCCGTCACAATGACGTCGGTATGATGCGACCCGTACCGATTGATGTGCCCGATGGCTTCAGAGACACCTTCCACCACGCGCACCGATACGACGGTGTCCAGATACTCCGTGCTCCAGTCTTCTTCCGTGGCTGGCTCGACGTCGGACACCACAGCCCGTGTCCGGTCGCATCCCTTAACCGTGACTCCACACTGCCGGAAGGCTTGGACAATGTACGGCAGTTTGTTGCGCATACTTTGGGACACGAGAAACGTCTCCATGGCGTTGCACACTTCGGGCATCAGGCATTTGGAATCGAGCGCGATCTCGATGGCACGACGGAGGTCCGCGCTTTCATCCATATAAACGTGGCATATCCCCGCGAAATGCTTGATCACCGGGATCCGTGATTTTTCACTGACCGACTGGATGAGGCCCTTGCCGCCTCGGGGAATCACCAGATCAATGTACTCGTTCAGTTGAAGAAGATCGTTGACTTCCTCGTGCGAGCCGGAGATCGCTTGAATGGCCTCCGGCGGCAGTCCCGCTTCAGATAGTGATTCCCGCCATAGATCGCCAATCAGCGCGTTACACTGCTTCGCCTCCGAGCCGCCTCGAAGGATCGCCGCATTGCCGGACTTCAGACAAAACGCGCCTGCATTCACGGTCACATGCGGCCGCGCCTCGTAGATCATGAGGATGACGCCCAGCGGGACACGGACGCGACTCGCTTCCAGTCCGTTGGGGCGACGATCTATGCGATAGGATTGACCCACCGGGTCCGGCAACGCCTCGATCTTGCTCAGACAGCGAATACGGCTATCAATCTTTTCTTCACCAAAACGGAGACGATCTATCAAGTGAATCGCCAGACCACTTGATTTCGCCTCAGCAATATCCACTTCGTTTGCAGAGAGGATCTCTCGTTTTCGGGCCGCCAGTTTCCCGGCCATCGCGTTGAGCACGGCGTTTTTCTGTTTTGTTGTGCTCGTGGCAACGATGGTAGAACAGTTTCGAGCTCTTTGTGCGATTGTTCGGACGTCCATAAATCATTCCTCCTGTGCGGGCGCATCACTTTGCAAAGGGCCACGGTAGAGGACGAGGGTTTGCTTTGTCTCCGGCTTTATCTCATCTTACCGCTTTTCCTGAAGAAGTCGGGAAAGTTCAACGCTCAACATCATCAGGGATAAAGGCTTGGTGAAGAACCCGTTCGCCCCATGATTCAATGCATCCACCCACGTATAGGCCGCGGTACCGCTCACCATAAACACTACTGGCATAGAAGACGTGCTCCCGCGGATCCGTCGCACCAGTTCAAACCCGTTCAGGTCGGGCAGTTCTATTTCGGATAGAACCAGATCCGGCGCGTGCTCCAATAGAATCTGCAGCGCCTCCTGCCCGTCGTGCGCGGTCTGACATGTGATGCGCATCTCTTCCGTGCAAAACTCCTGCAACATGTCCAACGAGTCTTCATTGGGATCCACGATCAAGATATTCGCCATGAAGGTCTTCCTCTTCTAAGGATTCCTTGGTTCTCTCTGCATCCCCAACCCAGATAAAGGCTCGGTGTCCGCTTTAGATGACGCCGACTTGTTGGCTATCGGCGATAGTTTTTTTGGGGTGTTCTCTTCCTCGGTTGCCGACTTTGGCGCCAAAGGATATCTCTCTTCTCCCTCCTGCCTGCAAAACGCGTGTCTTTTAGGAAGGTTCGAAGACGATAAGAACGGCAGAGATACCGACATTGAGCAGGTATCCTCATTTCGGTTGATTATGAGACTTTTGTTAAGGGCAAAGGACCTCCAGTCCATGAACTTCATGTAAATTCCTTCATAGGTGCTATGCCCTCTATATTCCTTCCAGTTGAGCGCGCTTACGCGCCCTTCGGATAGCTGCTTTGTGTTTCATCCGTCGCGCTTCACTCGGTTTGATGAAAAACATGTTCTTTCTTATGTCCTTCGTCACGCCTTGCTTTTCGATCTTTTTTTTTAACCGCTTCAGTGCCTTTTGAATGGGCTCTCCTTCCCGCACTTGTACACTGAGTGGCCCCATCCGTCTCAGTCTCCTCTCTATTCTATGGGTCGGCTGTAGAACGATTCTATATGAGATGTGGTATAGATCCAGATCATTACCCGGCATTCAAATAGCCTGGCCCCCGGCCATGAGCACTTGCTCAAGTTGGTTGGCCAGTTGGTCAGGAGCGTCGAATTTACCCAGCAGGAAGGTCTGCCGCTGAGACAAGATCGCCTGATCGCTCTGCGCGTCCGTCGAGGAACCGATTACGACCACCGGCGTTTGCTCGTCGAAGTCCCGTACATTCAGAATGAACTCCAACACATCCACGTCCGCGTGATTTCGATCTACGATGACGGCCGCAAAACGTTCGTGGCGCAGCCTGTCGAGCGCTTCCCGGATAGTTTTCCGCACAAGCGGGGCAAAGCCAAAATCGAAAAGCGCCTCTATGAGGTCCCTGTTGTGGTCGGTTCCCAATATCAGCACAGCAGTCGAGTTCATTTTCTCTTCCCTTCGCGAGAACAGGAAATACATCGAAAATCACCATTCCCCCCCTTGCTTCCTTCAAAAAGCAATTAGTGTGCCAAAGAACGAACCGGCAGACCTATCTCTTGATGAAGACGTCACTTATAAACTTTGTCGTCGCTCCAGTCCCTTGCGTACTTCCGCAAGAAGCGAGTTAGAAGCTATAAGTGTGCATAAACGGTACACATCATCACGCACAGGGGGTTTTCTGCGGCAGAAATGGTACACATTATGGACGGGAACTCTGTGACAAAAACGCTGTCAGGGAAGGGAGAAATACTTGGAAGCTCAGCACAGACACGATATTAAAGCCACGCGAGGAGGTAAACGCGGAAAGAGGGGGTGTGCTATTTGTGCACTTATTGGATGCCATGTTTGCGAAGCTTGTTGTACAGTGCGCGCCGGCTGATGCCGAGGAGTTCTGCTGCACGCTTACGGTTGTTCTTGGTCGCAGCAAGTGCCCGAATGACCATCTCTCGTTCGACCTCGTCTAAGGGAGTGCCGATTTCAAAGCTCACCTTGGGATGGACGGGACGATCCGGCCGGAATCGGGGAGGCAGGTGCTCAGGAAGAATGACTTCTCCTGTACAAACCAGTACGGCGCGTTGAATGACATTCTTCAACTCGCGCACATTGCCCGGCCAATCGTACGACTCAAGCAGACTGACGCACTCGGGAGCAATGCCCAGGATGTTTTTCTGGAACTTATGGTTGTAACGCTTTAAGAAGTCGTCAATAAGCAGAGGAACGTCTCCCTGACGCTCCCTCAGCGGGGGCATAACGATGCGAAACACATCGAGACGATAGTAGAGATCCTCTCGAAATATCCCCCGCTGGACCGCATCGGCCAGGTCCTGATTGGATGCCGCGATCAGCCGGACGTTACTTGAAATGCTTCGTCGGCTTCCAAGCCGATGGAACTTCTTTTGCTCGATAAGACGCAGCAGACTGACCTGCACTTTCTCTTCGATCGTGCCGATCTCATCCAGGAACACGGTTCCATTTCTCGCCTGCTCGAAAATGCCTTTGCGTCTTTCGGCGGCTCCGGTGAACGCTCCCTTCTCATGGCCGAAGAGTTCACTCGCAACGAGTTCCGCAGGTGTGGCGCCCAGATTTACCGGAATGTACGGGCCTTCCCTGCGAACGCTCTGTTGATGGATAGCCTGTGCGGCCAGATCCTTGCCCGTGCCCGTCTCGCCTTCCAGCAAAACGTGTATATCGGTTGCCGCCGCTTGGCGTATTTGCCGATAAACGCTTTGCATGGAGGGAGATCGGCCAATAAGCTTTTCAAATTGGACCTTGCGTTTATCGGCCTCCAAAAGCAGATTGGCGCCGTATCGCGGCCTCTGCTCAATCGCCGTTTCAATCAAGAGGCGCAGTTCTTCATCGCCTATGGGGAGTTTGGCATACTGATACATGCCTGCCTTCAGCGCGGACATTGCAATTTGGATATCCCGGGACTCTACTACGAAGAGAACCTGCGTCGTGGGGCTTTTGGCGGCGATCACCTCAAGCAACTCAATACCGTTGATCTCCCCCGCCTTGAACGCAACGCTTGTGATGACCAACACATCGTACGACTCCGATTCGAACCGTTCCAATACGCGGTCAATATTCGACTCTCGAATCACGTGAACCCACTTCTCCGGGAACAGTCCTTTGAGCCGCTGCACCAGTTCGACGTTCCTGCTAACCACTATGATTTTTATAGGTTTTGATTCCATGATTCCTCCTGTTTTTTTTACGCACGTTACGCCTCCACAAAGTGATCGCACACGGTCCGTTCAGGATAGAGGATTAAATAAATGCCCCTTTTTTCCTCTCGCAAAGCTGCAAAGTCCACTAAGAAAACCCCTTTCTGAAAGGGAAGTTCTTTGCGGGCTTTGCGAGAGATAGGGAGCAAGTTATTCACTCCTCAGTCCTAAAGAAGACATTCCAGACGCAGCCGTTCTTTCCCCGGATCAAAATCCGTTGGAATCACGAAGCGCCCGCCCGGCTCCTCCCTCGGTTCCACCTCAATCCCATCCATGGAAACCGTTTTTCCGGAAGCTCCATCCGGCCATCTTACGACGAGCTCCTTCACACGGAAAGGTCGCACGGTCTTAACCGGAATGAACTCCAGACGAATTCCGTTTCTATCCCGCACACATTCCAGCATAAACCAACTCGAAGACAGCACCACCGGTACCCGAACCGCTTCGGAGCGGAACAACCAGTCCGAGCCGATCTGAAGCCTTTGCCGGTCGAGGTCGGGCACGACGCCGGAAAGCCTGTCGAGAAACAACCAGGTGACCGGAGCCGTCATATAATAAGGCAGCCCCTGAGGTGTGCCGTCCGCTTCGTAGGTCAGCACCTGGTTATAGCGTGAAGACGGAGCTTTCGTAACGATGCGATCCTGCAGCGTTAGAAAATCCCAGGCCAGATCGGACAGCCCGAAGAACAAGGCCGCGGCTCCGAAATAGGCAACGGGATACTGCATGAAGGCGCTGGTCTGTTCGGCCCGGGCGGATTGATCGGTCATGCCGTTCTCAAACATATTCTTCCGGCGGATGCTTTTCAGCGCCTGATGGAGCATATCCTGACGCAGGCGGGGTTCCCTTCCGCCGGCCGCCATGGCCCAATCCCCGGCGAGACTGCAAATAAAACACGAATCATCCCCTTCTTTTTTCACCGGATCATAGACGTTCCGAAAGTAGCCCGTGGCCTCGTCTCCCACCCACAGATACTTTTTCCGGCTTTCGTTGGCCCGCTCCGCTAGTTCCAGCCAGCGCCGGCTCAACGCGTTTTCGCCGGATCGTTCGGCCAGGTCCGCCGCCAAGGTCAAAGCAGCTTCGTGCATCGTGGCGATAAACGCACTGAT
>JAUWMS010000276.1 GCA_030613045.1 Candidatus Latescibacterota bacterium
GAAAACAACATAACCACAGCAGAACAAAACGGAATAGCCTTTTTCCGTATCCTCATCGCAGCCTCTCCTTTCTCGTTGACGAAGCGATGTCCTGGTGAATGCCTGCCAATCCGTTATTTCCTGAGCATCGCATACCAGGCAGCAACCGTTCCCGCAGGTGAAAGCATAAGGCTGACAAGAGCGGGCTTGGGGGTTTCCATAGCTACACTGAGACCTGTTCCAATGACAACCGGCGCGGCGGCGCCCAAAAAAAGCCCAAACCAGGAAACGCGTCTATGATTCTTGTAATACAGTACCGTAGGACTGCCTAATAGATCACCAAGTGCCGCACCGACGACAGCGCCTAGACCTACGACAACCGGAGGCCCTTCCCCACAATCTCCGTGACATAAGACCCGTGTTACCAGAACACCGATTATCATTCCCGCCGCGCCCCCAGCGCCGAAGCCAGTCGCCCCTCCGATATAAGAATCAAAGACTTGAATAATGAACCCGCGTTTCCCATAGTCTGGATGGCTATCCTTCGATTTCCTCCCCAACGTCTGCGGAAGAAGGGGAAGTTCTAAACTCCAAACGTTCGTCGGGAACTGAGCAAAGCTTTCAGTCGCAGGTAATTTGGCGCTTAGCAAAAGCCTCGAGTAAGTAGATTCCTCTCTCAATTCGACTTTGCAGGTATTCAAGTCCGCGGCACTAACTTGAGGGATGCTGATGAATGCACCAAGAACCAAAAGGATGCCGATGATCGGGAGCGCAATAAGACCGATTGTTTTTCTCATCTCTGGCACCTTGTATATTATGTAGGGTAAGTGGTTGCAAAAAAAACTGTTTGGCTTTGAAAGGGTTTCACGTTATCTTAGAGCAATAGCAAATTTCTCTCGCAGCCTCAATCTGGACGCTGGCCTGAAGAGCTATTTCTCTTTTGACGGAGGTGGTGGCCCCATTGGCCGCTGACATAGTAAAGGCCTCTCCCGGTTGGACGTTCAGGTTTAGATGGCGTACCGCTAAGCCCCTGTTGTCATATTTTTTGGTAAGCTCGACGATCTACAGCATGTTTTGGTCTCAAGGGACCAATACTCCATTGGAAGCAAAATCTCAAACCTCCCCGACAAGAGCACCAACATCCTGAATGGAGCGCTTACCCGACAATATAATCAACAAAGACCAAAATGTCAATGCACTATCTGGCCATTTTATTGCACAATCCGGCCATTTTTCACTGTTTCATCATTTTTTTGCGGTAGGCTCCGGGACTTATTCCCTCCAACTGTTTGAATACCCGTTGGAAATAGGAGACATTTTCATAGCCCACTTCCCGAGCCGCCTCCGCTATGGAATATCCACTCCGTCTCAGTCTGCGCCTGGCTTCTTCTATCCGGACTCGCTTCACATAGTCCATCGGACAGATGCCCATGACCTCCCGGAATTTTCTGGAAAAATGACGTTGGCTCATACAGGCCGCCTTGGCGAGCTTATCCAAGGAAAGCGCACTCCCATACTCCCTGTGTATAAACACCAAGGCCTTCTGAATCCCGAAATGAGGTGCATCGTGGCGATGTACGAAGGCCCCTTGCGCTTCCGGGGATGCTTCGGGCGCTCCCGGATCGCTGTTCAGAAGCAAATTCTCCCGGGGTTCCCTTTGCACACTTGCGATCTCCAGGAGCGCGATCACCCGTTCTATCACCCGAACCTCCTCCACATCCCCTACGAGACAATCTCTGGCTCCGGCCCGAAAAACCTCCGCCACGATCTCGCCCGGAGCCTCAAAGGCCACCACCATCACTAACATCCGGGGACAGGAAGCCTTCAGATTTCTCACCACCTCCGGGAGATCATGGCCAAGCATCCGACACACCAAAAGGACCCCATCAAAGCGCCCCTTTCTCACAGCATCCGGGATATCCCCCTTGTCCCCGGTCCAAAGCACCGGATCCGTCTTCTCCGATAGAGCATCAACAGGTATCCGGGAGCCCTCATCCATCGCGACAAAAAACGTTCCCTTTTTCCGAATCCGTTCAGCCTTCACATCGAAGATCAGGGGGAGCGATTTCTTCATCGGCCTGAGCAAAACGTCTTGTGCGGCAGCCCGCATCAGGTCGGATGCGCTTTTGCGCGCTTGCACATGGGCATCCGCCTCCGCGTTCTCCTTCGTTCGATACGGCGTTACGCCTCGCTGAACTGGATACGCGTTTTTAATAGGTCTCCTTTCGGATGAGGGGGTGTGCGGAGAACCCGCATTTTCATAGCGTGACCTCGGGCACCCTATCTACCCTAATAGCAAAAAAGAAGCCAGACTCTGAAAGTCCGGCTTCTTTTCATAATAACACCTTGATATTATTTAGAATAAAAAATGATACGTTGCTCCTTTGCAACCGGTCTGTGAGGGGGATCATGTCGAAAAAATTCGACATGATCTTCAAAATCCGAAATCCATCGTGTCGAAAGGTATCATTTTATTAGAGATAGACCCATGTCGGAAAAATTCGACATGGTTTTTGAAAATCGGGAGCTTTTCGCATTCAAGTGATTAATTCTAGTTTGGATACGGCATGTCGAAAAAATTCGACATGGGGTGTACTACGACCAACCTGCATTATTCGCAATTTGCCCAAAATCCTCTTTTGCTTTTGTGCAACATAGCGTTTTGGATTTCCGATTTCAAAATGTTGTTTTCTGTGAAAAGCCTGAAGCCGGGGCGCATCATCAAGGACCTGTGAATAATCCAGGTCTAATCTACTGACCTGCAAAATCTTGTTTTTTTGACAAAGTTTTCCCTTGTGGGATCTGCGAAATCCGCTCCGATTTACTTTGTGCCTTTGTCCCTTTATGCCTGATCCTTTGGTTGCGGCTTTGTTGCGCTGTGACCTTCCCTATTCCGCCACCTCGAATCCATAGATCGTGCCCATATCCATCTGTATCCGGGCTATAAGCGGTGCGCCTCCATTCTCAGGAAGCCGCTCCCCGGATTTCCACCGGACGATCCCGGAGCGCAGATCGCCGACAAGCGGCTCACAGTCGTCCGAGGCGTATCCAGCAACCGGCTCGCCCGCTCTCAGCAGTTCTACGCGGACGGCTCCGTTGGTGAAAGTCTGCGCATTAAGCTTCAGCCTCTTTCCGGCAACTTCCTCTCCGAGACGCAGGTGCATCGTTTCCCGCACGGGCGCGTGAAATCCCAATAATCGCCCACGGGGCCACTTTGCCAATCCGATAAAGGCGAAGCCGTGCGGGTGCATCAGGGCACGGCGTTTTTCGTCCACCTTCCACTCGTCGTCGAGATACCAGCCATGCGGATGCGGCGTCCCTGTAAAGTAAAGCCGCGTCTCATCTCCCACGTGGATGGCGTACGAGGACGTGTAGATGCCTCCCGCGGACCACGTTCCCGGCTCCCCGTGCGCCAGCCAATCCGGTCGGCCCGGAAAGTGCAGCCAGCGTCCTCCCGGCTCGATCTGGTAGGTCAGGGTCACGTCCACGTGGCCGAATACACCGGAGTTGCTCCCGCGCGTCAAAGGAAGCTGGTGGCGGAACTGCCACAGGAACCCGACGGTCGCGGTCTCCGTGGGCATCAATCCCATCCCGTAGTAGTCCCCGGTGACCATGCCGTGCGCTTGAGCCATCACGTCGTCGTATTCGTCCGGGATCACCGCCCGCACCGGATCGGACCAGCTTGCGCCGTCGCCGACGGACAGGAAAACCGAGCGCCGGGGCACGCCCCGGAACCGGTGGGAACGCTTCAAAGCCACCAATATCCGCTTGCGAGAGGGATCGTACGCACTCGTGATGACATCGCCGCCCTCCCAGGTCGGCTCCGAATTATCGAGTTCCCAGTGCAGCCCGTCGGACGAATGCGCGGAGAAGTATCCCTTTTGCCCTATCGTCTGGGGATAGCGGCTCTGGCTTTTCGGAACGGCGTATCCGGTGGCCCGGTACCGCGCGTGGGATGGTGCCGCCGGGTCTATAAACACCGAGGGGCAGTGAAACGGCAGATCGGTGAGATTGTTGTCCTTGGATCCCACACTTTCGATCAGCTTCAATCTGGGCCGCGTCCACGTGATCCCATCGTCGCTTTCCGCGTAGCCCACGCCCACGGAATCGCTGTGGTCCCAGTCCTTAGGCCACGCCTGATACCACATCCGAAACCGCCCTCCGTCCTGCAGCACGGACCCGTAAATGGACACGCCCAGTCCATCCGCGTCCGTAGCGCCCTTCAAAACCGGCTCCTGCAGAATCTCCGGCTTCCTCTGAATGAACTCCCATCCCTGAGACTGGGATTCTATGGCGGAATGACCTTCGTAGAGCATGTGCATGGGGTCCTCCTTTTGTGAAGTTTTGCCGGTTTGCATTTTACGTTTTACGTTTCACGTTTTACGTTTTACGCCTCCCTCTGCGTTCTCAGCGTGCTCTGCGGTAAAACTTCACTTCGGAGTTGCTGAAAATGTTTCGCTCTTGAGATAAACGCACAAAGCCTTACCCACATCACAACCGAAAGCCTTTGCACTTTTCGGATTGACCTCCTTCCCACCAGCATTCGCATAAGGAATCTCGATGGAAGAGGCCAGCCGAATCCCCGGAAGTTCACCGGCCCATCGGGAGCCGCTTTTACCGGTTCCGTAATTTTCGTCGGTGTTCCAATCGCGACCGAAGGGCAGATTATCCTTCGCATCGAACACAAGCGAGCCGCGCTGAACGGATTCCAAAATTTCGGAAAAATGGCATTGTTCCTGCCAAATCTTCTTTGACTCAGATCCAACGAGATAAATCACCTCATGGTGTGGGCCGCGAATCCAGGGACAGTGCAGATCGATAGCCACGCAAAGCCGCCCCCCGGACCATCGGGGGATGAACTCCCGCAACGCCCGGACTG
>JAUWMS010000053.1 GCA_030613045.1 Candidatus Latescibacterota bacterium
ATTTTGGTTCGGATGGTCCGTTTGGGAAGACGCATGGAAAACCTCGTCAGAGGTCAGAGGTCAGAGGTCAGAGCCCAGAGGTCAGAGCCCAGAGACCAGAGACCAGAGGTCAGAGGTCAGGAGCCAGAAGTCAGAAGTCGGGAGTAGCTATTCTGAATTCTGGATTCTGACTCCTGAATTCAGAAGTTAGGAGTCAGAGGTCAGAGGTGCTGAAAGCTGATCGCTGAAAGCAAAGTGGGGAGTGGGGAACGGGGGCAATCCGAAATCCCCAATCCGAAATCCGAAATTTAGAAGTGATTCCATCCAAAAGTGAAAGGATTGATATTATGATCGAGGTTGCGGTAGAGGCCGCGCAGGCGGCCGGAGCGATTCTAAGGGAACATTTTGGCACGGACCTGAAGGTGGATGAGCAGAAGCATTACGACGTGAAGCTGGAGGTGGATCGGCTCTGTGAGGAGTGCATCTTAGAGATCATTCGAAGGCATTGTCCCGATTGCGGCGTGTTGGCTGAGGAGAGCGGCCGGCAGGATCGTCCGTCTCCGTACACCTGGATTATTGATCCTCTGGACGGGACCGCGAACTACTTCCGCGGGGTGCCGCATTTCTGCACGTCCATCGCGTTGCAGCATCGGCAGGAGACCGTGCTTGGGGTGGTGTACGATCCCCTCGAGGACGAACTTTTCGTCGCCGAAAAGGGCCGGGGAGCACACGTAAACGGTGCGCCGATCCACGTCAGCGCCATCACCCGGATCGAGCAACGTTTCATCACCTGCGGGTTCATGAAAACGGAAGACGCCATCCGTCGCGGGCTGAAGCGGTTCGAGCGATTGGCCTTCCACGCCAGCAAAATGCGCATTACGGGATCGGCCGCATTGAACCTGTGCTACGTAGCGATGGGCCGCTTCGACGGGTACGTGGAATACGGGATCAGGGCGTGGGATATGGCTGCCGGTACGCTGCTTGTAACGGAAGCCGGAGGGCGCGTGGACGCCCGGCTCACTCCGGACGGCGGGTACGACGTGTTGGCTACCAATGGGACCTTGCACGGGGAGATCGAACGGCTGTTGGATGAGGACAATGAACAATGAGCAATGAGAGAAACCCTTCCGCTTCCCCGAATTGGGGACGATTGGGCGGGGTATTGTTCATTGCTCATTGCTCATTACTCATTGCTCCTGCTTCGCCACCCGATAGAGCGCAACTCCCACGCCGATCAACAGCAAAAGACCGGGCCAGGCTCCGATGGGATTTTCCACAATGGCCAGAATATCGCCCTTTCCGGAGACGACAATGGGAATCGCCAACAGGATGCCCACCAACGCCTCGCCGGTGATCAGTCCCGAAGCGAAGAGAAGCCCGTGTTGCCCCCTCTCCTGCTCGTTCCGAGTACGCTTCCGGTCGGGCGCCGCGTGCACAAAATGGCTGATCAATCCCCCGGCGAAGATGGGCACCGAAAGCTCGAAGGGCAGGTAGATGCCCACAGCCACTGCCAGCACCGGCGCTCGGAAATTCGCCCCGCGCCGCTCCTGACGCAGGTCGAAGAGAATCACGGCAACCGCGATGCCTGCTCCGATGGCGACCAGCGCCCACGGCAGTCCTCCGTGAAAGACCCCGCGCGCCACGGAGGCCATCAGGGTCGCCTGAGGAGCCGTCAAAGCGTGGGGGTGCGCGACGGTGCGAGGCCCTATGCTGTATGCTTTCATCAAAAGGATGAGCACGGGCGCAATCACGAGAGAAGCGGAGAGCGTGCCTACGATCTGCATAACCTGCTGCTTCCAGGGCGTTGCGCCCACGAGATAGCCCGCTTTCAAATCCTGCATATTGTCCCCGGCGATGGCCGCCGAACAGCACACCACCGCGCCGATAAATACCGCGGCCGCCGGACCGATGGCGCTTCCCCTTCCCAGCAGCGCAAGCAGCAACAGGGCGGAGAAGAGAATCGTGGCGATGGTAACGCCGGAGATGGGGTTATTGGAAGAACCCACCAATCCGGCCATGTAAGCCGCCACCGCGGAAAATAGAAATCCGGCGATGAGCATCACCACCGCCATGAGCACGGAAACGCCTATGTTTCCCAAAATCACGGAACCCAGCACAAACAAAGGGATCACGGCAAGGATTAATGCAAGAAGCACCCCCTTCATTGGCGCATCCCGCTCCGTGCGCAACACCGTCACCAGGGCGCTTTTTCCCTCTCCGTAAGCCCGAAGCCCCGAACGAATGCCAACCATCAAAGAACCACGCATCCTCAGAAGCGCCCACAATCCTCCGACCACCATCGCTCCCACGCCCATGTATCGGATCTTTACGCTCCATATTTTTCCGGCTACCTCCACCGCGCTGTGCAAGCTCGGATCCGGGCTGCCGAATAGCACGTAATAGATGGGGATCGCAATCAGCCAACTGATCGCTCCTCCAAGAAACACGAGCACGCTGATATTAAGTCCCACGATGTATCCCACGGACAACAGCGCGGGAGAGAGATTCGATCCGAAATAAGCGAGATGTCCTCCGACGAATCGTCCCGTCTCCAGCGCCGAACTCCAGAGCCGCAGTCCGGCCTCGCCAAACTTGAACAGCGCACCCACGATCGCAGACCAGGCGATATACCGGATTTCCCGGCCTCCTGCCTCGCCGGTCTTGAGCACTTCCGCCGTAGCGAGACCCTCCGGAAATTTGAGGTCGCCCTCCACGATCAACGCCCTGCGCAGCGGGATGGTGAACAGGACTCCGATGGTGCCGCCCAGCGCCGCAATCAGCGTGATCCAGAGCACGTCGAATTCCGTCCAGTACCCCATCAACACGAGCGCCGGGATGGTGAAGATCACCCCGGCCGCCAAGGACTCTCCGGCGGAGGCCGCAGTCTGGACGATGTTGTTCTCTAAAATGTTGGACCTTCGGAAAAGCTTCAATACGCCCATGGAAATCACGGCCGCCGGGATGGATGCGGAGACCGTCATGCCGGCAAAAAGCCCGAGATACGCGTTCGCGCCGGCGAGAATCACGGAAAGGAGAATGCCGAGCAGCACGGCTTTGAGGGTGATCTCGGGCAACAGGGTGGCGGCCGGGATGAAGGGTTCGGGATGTGTGAGATTCTTCTCTTCCATTACGGGCTTCCTTCTTCAGGGGACAAAGGATGAAGGACGAGTTGCGAAGGAGGTGGATAAAAGCTGAATCAGGCGGTCAAAATAAAGGGTCGAAATCTCCACGAAGCGCATTTTCTATAAGGAACCCAGGAAGCCAGGAGCAGGATGTGGTAAATGGCGGGGAAATTGTCTTTCTCCTCAGCCACTTGCAAAAGTCCGAAAAAGGAGAGGATGCCACTGAGCCTTTGGCGACAACACGGCTTTATTATTGTCATTGCGAGGCGCGAAGTGCCGAAGCAATCTCACCTGAGGAACGTTTTGCAAGTGGCTCTCCTGGCTTCCTGATAAAAATGGATTTTGCCCAGATATTTACGAAGAGGCCTTTCCACTTTATGAGGCAAGCCACCGAAGCAGCCTCCGGATCGCCCGATCTGCATCGGAATCCTTGATGGCCTTATGCTGCAACCGAATCAAGCATGCCCGCGCTTTGGCAGTTTCGCCCAGTCTGTACTGGCAATAGGCACTTTTAATCCGGGCATGGAGGACTTTGTTTCCCCTGGGATAAAGCGTGCTCACCTTTTCAAACGCCGTCAAAGCCCGCTCGTATTTCCCCTTGCCGTACCAGCACTCCCCGATCCAGTATTGGGCGCTGTCCTTCAAAACATGCGGATGGGGAACATTCAGCACCTCCCTGAACGCCCGCATAGCCCGCGTGAATTTTCTGCTCTGATAGCTCCGGAGCGCCCCTTCGTAAGTCGTCCGGACTTCCTCTTTCCACGAAGGCGTCGGCATGGTCGGCACAGCAGTCCGAACCGGAATCCTCTCCGGCGCCCTCTCGGACGGAACTCCGGTCGGAGCGATGGGGGTTGAGGCCGATGCGGGAGGGACGACTTTGCTGGAATCTTCGGAAGAGCGCAACTGTTCGTGCAGCAGCGCGACCAGTCCGGAAAGCTCGGTTTGGATCCCGCGGACCCTCCAGTTGGTGCTCAACAACACCACAAACACGGCAACAATCCCACCCGCCCAGGCCGCGGATCGAAGGATGCGCTTCAGACGCTTTTTCCTCAGCGATTGCAGGCATGCCCGCGCGGTCCGGTTCGCGGGATCCAGGGCCAATGCGGTCTTCCAACAATCCTTCGCTTCCCGGATCGCTCCCGTCCGGATCAACACCTTTCCCAATACATTATGCGAATTCACGTGGGAAGGATCCTTAGAGATCGCCGCTCTTAAAAGATCGGCGGCTTCGTTGAACCGCCCGGCCTTCGCGGCCATCAACGCTTCGTCATAGCTCTCAACTGCGTTTTTCATAGTCATATCTGGTATCGTATACCGCTTCACCTTCAGTTTTTTCTTTTTTCAACGCTGAGCACGCAGAGTGCGCAGAGCAAGCATAACCAAAACTCTCGCAGTTCTCTGCGGTCTCTGCGGTCTCTGCGGTGCAGTTCACATAGGGTCGGGAAAGAAAAAAAATCCAAAGTGAGTGGGTATAGAGATGAAAATGCGATCACGTACCCCTCGCAGCGGGGGTGAGCAGCATAAAAAAAGCGTCTTTCCTTCGTCTCTGTAAAACACGTTGGAAGACGCCTCTTCTTCGGGCCACGAGTGCACCTTGCGCTTCGCGGGATATCAAGTCCGGCGACCGTTCAACCCCGATCAAATCCGCGGCATGGTGCATGGTGCGTCCCGTATGGTTGATGGGTGCTCCGCCAAGGGTGTTCAGTTCTCCCGAACTCTGCACCGAATTTCACGGCCTTTGACGCAATGGAGGCGAAAAGAGAAAAGAAAGTGTGAAAGTGAGAAAGTGAGACGGTGGGACACCTCCCCTTTTCCCACTTTCACAAAGAATTTCTCTGTATCCTCTTTGTGAATCAAACCCCTTTCTTAGAACTGAACATACCTGGCTGCTCCGCTACACCGTCCCCCTGATGACGGATGCCTGATGACGGACTACCCAGCCGCCGACTGCAGGGCCTCCGCGCCTCCGGCAATATCCAAAAGCTCTGTGGTGATGGCGCCCTGCCGGGCTTTGTTATAGCTTAAGGTCAGCGTCTCGATCATCTCGTCCGCATTGTCCGTCGCGGACTCCATTGCCGTCATCCGCGCCCCCTGCTCGGCCGCGGAGGATTCCAACAGCATACGCCACACCTGAATCGTCAGATGGCGGGGCAGAAGCCGATCGAAGACCCCAGCTTCCGAAGGTTCGTACAGGTAATCGGTGCGGGATTCATCCGGACCCGGCTCCGAAGGGAGGATGGGAAGCAACTGGCGCACGACCACGTCCTGCCGGACCACGGACTTGAATTCGTTGTAGATCAGATCCACGCGATCCACTTTGCCCGAAATAAACCACTCGATCACCTTCTCCACGATCTCATGGCTGTGACGATATTCCAACCGATCGAAGAAATTGACCTGCTCGTCCCCTACATGCACGTTTCGATGCCGAAAGAAATCGCGCGCCTTGCGTCCCACTGAAAACAGGACGACTTCCTCATCCCGGTGTTCGCCGAGATACAAGCTCGCGCGTCGGAGGATATTTCCGTTGAAGCCGGCGCACAGTCCCCGGTCCGCCGTAACCACCACCAATCCCACCTTCCCGACCGACTTCCGCTCCGCAAGCAGGGGATGCACGTCCCGTTTGGCTCTCATGGCCAGACTTTTAAGCACGCGATCCAGCGCATCCGAATACGGCCGCGCCGCGAAAATGCGCTCCTGCGCCCTCCGAAGCTTCGCCGCGGCCACCATCTGCATGGTATTGGTGATCTGCCGAGTGCTCTCCACACTCGCGATCCGCCTTTGAATATCCCGTATGGTGGGCATAACCTTCCTTTTTCAATTTCGGATTCTTCAATCTTTGACCGCAGAGACCGCTGAGGACGCCGAGAACTTCCTGATGCGTTCACTCTCTCTGCGTTCTCCGCGTGCTCCGCGGTGAAATTCCTTCTTCAATCCCCAATCCCTCATTCCGCCGCTGCCACGATCTCCTCTTCCATGATAAAGCCCTTCTTAAACCCTTCCACTGCCGCCTTCAAACGCCCCAGCATCTCCTCGTCCATCGTCCCCTTTTCCACGATCTCCGCCAACAACTCCCGGTGTTCCGTCTCCATAACCCGCAGATATTCCTCCTCGAACCGGGCGATCTGATCCGTGGGCACGTCGTCTATGTAGCCATTGGTCCCCGCATAGATGAGGACGATCTGCTTTTCCACAGGCATCGGAATATACTGTCCCTGCTTCAAAAGCTCCATCATCTTCTCTCCCCGCAGAAGCTGGGCCTGCGTGGCCTTATCCAACTCCGACCCGAACTGCGCAAACGCCGCCACCTCGCGATACTGCGCCAGATCCAGCTTCAGCCGTCCGGCCACCTGCTTCATCGCCTTGATCTGCGCGTCGCCGCCCACCCGGGATACCGAAATGCCCACGTTGATCGCCGGCCGCACCCCCGAATTGAAAAGGCTGCTTTCGAGATAGATCTGCCCGTCCGTAATCGAAATCACGTTCGTCGGAATATACGCCGAAACGTCGCCGGCCTGGGTCTCGATAATCGGAATCGCGGTCAGCGATCCTCCGCCCAATTCGTCACTCAACTTGGCGGCGCGCTCCAACAGCCGCGCATGCAGATAGAAAATATCCCCCGGATACGCCTCCCGTCCCGGCGGTCTTCTCAAAAGCAGCGATACCTGCCGGTATGCCCACGCGTGCTTCGACAGATCGTCGTACACCACCAGCGCATGTTTTCCCCGATCCCGGAACCATTCTCCGATGGTCACCCCGGAATACGGGGCGATGTATTGCAGCGGCGCCGGATCCGACGCGGATGCGGACAGCACGATGGTATAATCCATCGCGCCGTGTTCCCGCAACGTCTCCACAATCTTCGCCACGGTAGAATTTTTCTGCCCGATGGCCACGTAGATGCAATACACGTCCGTATCCCGCTGATTGAGGATCGTATCCACCACCAGGGCCGTCTTCCCGGTCTGGCGATCCCCGATCACCAATTCGCGCTGGCCCCGGCCGATCGGAATCATCGCATCCACCGCCTTCAATCCCGTTTGAATCGGCTCCTTCACCGGCTGACGCTGGATCACCCCAGGTGCCTTGATCTCGACGGGCGAAAACTCCTTGGTGGATACCGGGCCTTTTCCATCTATCGGCTCTCCAAGAGGATTGATCACCCGCCCCAGCATCTCCTCACCCACCGGGATCTGCATAATCCGCTTCGTCCTTCGGACCTCGTCCCCTTCCCGGATCAGCGTATCCGACCCGAAGAGGACGCATCCGACGTTGTCCTCCTCGAGGTTGAGCACCATCCCATGCACCCCACCCGGAAATTCGACCAACTCGCCGGCCATCACGTGATCCAGCCCGAAGATCCGCGCGATGCCATCGCCCACCTGGATCACCACACCCACCTCCGCCACGTCGGTCCGCATCTCGTACCGCTCGATCTGATCCCGAATGATCGAGCTGATTTCTTCTGGTTTGATATTCATAGGCGCTCACTTTCCTTATCGTAAATACGCACCGAAGAGACGCAGAGAGAAACCAAAGCTTCGCCCTGACCTCAAGCAAACCGAACGGTTTTGCTCCTCTTCTCCAAAAAAACAGCCTTACGTCTTCTGAAGAATCCGCAGTTTTCATTACTCTGTTGGACACGGAACGCACCGTTTTCATCCGTGTCTTTCCATCTCCCGTGCCCGCTCTGTATTTATCCTCCCAAATGCGCCCGCATCCGCCGCAGCGCTCCCTTCAAGCTCCCGTCCATCACCATCCCCTGCGCCTCCACCACGATTCCTCCCAAAAGCTCCTCGTCCACCTTCGTTTTTACGTCAATATGTTCCCCCCACTTCGCCTTCAACCGCCCCTCGAGAAGCCGCCTCGTTTTCCGATCCATCTCCCATGCGGTGCGCACCCCAACGCGCACCCGTCCCAACAGCTCATCCGCCATAATTCGATACTGATCCACGATTTCCGGAATAAGGAAACAGCGATGTTTCTCCACCAACAGATCCATCAACCCCCTCATCCATCGCGGAAGCTTCCCCCGTTTCGATATATTTTGGATGCTTTGCTTCTTTTCCGTCACAGGCACCAGTGGGCTATTGAACCACTCATACACCGGCTCCTTCTCCCGAAACAGCCCTCCGAACAGATGGAGTTGTTCCCCCATCTCCGCCACGGCCCCTCGCTCCTTCCCCATCTCGATCAACGCCTTCGCATACCGCTTTGCCGTCTGTTGTTCTGTCGCCATACCCAACCTTTAATAATGAACAATGAATAATGAACAATACCCCACCCCATCACCCAAATTCGGAGGAGGAGTGGAAGGGTATTGCTCATTACTCATTGTCATTGTTCATTGCCTAATTTGTCCACTCCCTCAGCGAGGTTTCGATCAACGCCCGATGATCCTCCTCCCCGAGACTCCTCCGAAGAATTCGCTCGGCCAGCGCCACCGATAGATCCGCCGTCTGGTTTCGCAGCTCCAGTTTCGCCTGCTCCACCTCCAGCGCAATGTCCGCGCGCCCTTGCTCTATGATCTTCGTCGCCTGCTTCTCCCCTTCGTGGCGAACCTGCCGAGCCTCCCGGGAGGCTTCCGCGATTCCCCGATCCACGATTTCCCTGGCTTCCATCCGCGCCTTCCGAAGCGCCTCCTCCTGATGCTCCACGAGCCGTTGCGCTTCCTCCTGGTTCACCTCCGCCGCACGAATGGACTCCTCGATCCCCCTGGCACGGTCATCCAGAAATTTTGTCAGGGGGGCCCAAAGGAGTTTCTTCAGCACATATACCAAGACCAGGAAATTGATGATGGTCAGAAGCAGTGTATAATTGATATTAATCATATTTCAATTCCCGCATCTGCAAAAAGGTTAAGGTTAAGGTTAAAAACTTCTCTGGTTTTCTGAACCTCAACCTCAACCTGTTTTTCCTCACTTGGCCACGACAAAGATCAGCAGCAGCGCAATGACCAATGAATAAATTCCGGTGGACTCCGATACCGCCTGACCGACCAACATCGTCCGCGTCAGCAACCCCGCCTCCTCTGGTGTCCGCGCGATGCCCTCGCACGCCTTCCCGGCGGCAAATCCTTCTCCGATGCCTGGGCCGATCGCTCCGAACCCCATAGCGATTCCGGCTCCGAGATAGGCTGCCGCATTCGCCAGATCCGCTCCCGTAATGCCTTCCATCATACGTCTCCTCCTTTCGAGTGAGTATCCCACATATCCAACCTCCCGCAGGTTACAAAACCTGCGGGAGGTTCCGTCATTGTCCGATCACAAAAATGAGCAGCAAGGCAATCACCAGCGAATACACCGCCGTGGACTGCGAGATCGCCTGCCCGATCAACATCGTCCGCGTCAACAGTCCCGAAAGATGCGGCTGACGCCCGATCCCTTCGCATGCCTTCGCGCCCGCAATCCCCGCCCCCACACGCGGGCCCAATCCCCCGAGGCCCATAGCGATTCCCGCCCCGAGTGGAATCGCCAATCGCACCAAACCCTGGCCGGCGGTCTCACCGAACACCAGAATAAATGCAACCAGCAAGGCAAAAATGCCGGGTGTCTCGGCCACCGCCTGCGCGACCAACATCGTCCGTATGATCTGCTCCGATACCTTCGGCTGCCTGGCAATCGCCGCATTGGCCTCCTGCGCACACATTCCCTCTCCTATGCGCGCTCC
>JAUWMS010000243.1 GCA_030613045.1 Candidatus Latescibacterota bacterium
AGGACGGAGCACCGCGTTGGGGCCGTTGTGATAGCCCAGCACCGCGAACAGATTGGGGTGGGCGTGGATAAACCGCGCGATGTGGCGCATCTCCGGCTCGCTGAACGGGAAATCGCCCGCGCCGTGCTGTTCCGGTTCGGGCCGCCAGTCGTAGGACCAGTTCCGGTTCCAGTCGAAACTCCGTCCCTCGCCGAAGAGCTGATCCGTGCCGTCCCCGTCGTGGATTTCGCCCTCCGGGAGCCCCCGGTAGAAGGGAGGGTGCGAACCGCTCTTGCGCCGGATGAGCAGCCGCTCGTCCTCCGGGTCCGCCACGAACGGGCCGTCTCGATGTTCCTGCCGCATGGAGAGGATGAGTCCGTCGTTGTTCACATCTTTCTGGTACAGGGTATTGGACTCCAATTGAGTGCGATCTGTGCGGCTGCGCACCTGACCGGAGGTCGTGACCACGAACTCCGCCCCGTCCGGATTGAGGCGGGGGACGATGTAGAAGACCACCTTCCTGAGCAGATCGGACTGCTCGTGATCCGCGAGGAGTTGGCGGGCCGTATAGAGGGCCGCGTGCGTGCCGGAGAGTTCGGGGGCGTGGATGTTGCCGTGGATCAGATACCCCGGCTTGTCCTCCGGGGCGCCCGAGGCGAAGTCGGTGAGGGTCAAGAGGTGCACTTCCCGGCCTTCGCGGGAGCGGCCCAGAGAATCCAGCGTGCAGAGGGCGGGACAAACGGCTTCCATGGACTGAAGGAATTTCGTAACCTGCTGGTAGGTGAAAAACCGCTCGAACGGAAGCTCGGGGATGGATCTCGTCTTTGTCATAGGAGACCTCGTTTTGTTAGATTGAACGCGACGTAAGCGGTCAGGAATATCCTGAAATGAGATACCCAGCGCACTTGAATACTTTGAGAGTGAAGATGAGTAGAGATTTCCAAAGTCTTCGAGACTTTGGAAATCTTCAAGCCTCGTTTCTGATGGAGCTTAATTTTGAGTTTTTTCTGTGTTTGGTACGCGAAAACCCGTATTTCGGGAACCCGACAACCGAAAGATAAAGATACGCAAGTCCGCAGAGGATGGCAAGGGATTTTTGGGAACGAAGGAACGGCACGTTCCCCGGCCATCCTATGATACACGCGCACTTATCCGGTTTTGCTGTGTTTTTTGTTGACAAAGGGCGCTTTTTTTTGTAGATTGCCTATCATCCATCGGCACCGAACATCCGTAGCGATTGGAAGCCCTTTCAAATGACCCTCTTCGTAAAATTTTTCGCGCTCTCCCGACAGGCGGCGGGCACACGGAACGCGGAGATCCGCCTTCCCGAAGACGCCACAGCCGCGCTTTTGATGGAAATTTTGTGCGAGCGATTCCCGAAGCTCAAAGCCCTCACTCCTACGTTGAAGCTTGCCGTAAACTGGGAATACGCCGATCCCGAACCCATACTCCGGGACGGCGACGAGGGGGCGGTGATTCCGCCGGTGGCGGGAGGTTGACATGTTCCAAATCGTCGAAGAGGAAATTTCTCTTCCATCCGTCCTGAAAGCGGGCGAGGACGAAAAGGCCGGGTGCGTGGTTACGTTCATCGGATGCGTCCGGGACCAAACGGCCGGGAAACGGGTCCGGGCCTTGGAGTACGAAGCGTACAAAGAAATGGCGGAACGGAAAATGGCGGAGATCGGTGCGGAGATCGAGCAACGATGGTGTCTGGACAAAGTCGCCATCGTGCACCGGACAGGCCATCTAAAGATCGGGGAGACGAGCGTGGTTATCGCCGTGGCTGCTCCGCACCGAGCCGAAGCCTTCGACGCATGCCGATACGCCATAGACCGGATCAAGGAAATCGTGCCGATCTGGAAGAAGGAAATCTACGAGGACGAGGAGAAATGGGCGGGTGGCGAGGCGATTTCGGATTGAAAATCCGCAATCCGCAATCCGCAATGTCCACTCACCACTCACCACTCACCACTCACCGTATTCAGAAAGGAGTCCACCCCAATGAAAGGAATCATCCTGGCCGGAGGCAGCGGATCGCGGCTGCATCCCCTGACGAAAGTGACCAACAAGCATCTCCTTCCGGTGTACGACAAACCGATGATCTACTATCCCATTCAGACCTTGGTGAATGCGGGGATACGCGAGATCATGATCGTGACCGGAGGCAACAATGCCGGTGATTTTCTCCGGCTTTTGGGGGATGGCAGAGCGTTCGGATTGTCCCATCTGGATTATACCTATCAGGAGCAAGCCGGAGGCATCGCCGAAGCTCTGGCCCTGGCGGAGAATTTTGCGGATCAGGAGAAGATCGTGTTGATGCTTGGGGATAACGTGATCGAGGGGAACATCAAGGATGCCGTGCATGACTTCGAGAAGCAGAAGGTGGGAGCGAAAATTCTTCTTTCGGAGGTGGAGAATCCAAAGGCCTACGGCATCGCGGAGATTCGGGACGGCAGGATCGCCGGGATCGAGGAGAAACCGGAGCACCCCAAGAGCAATCACGCGGTCATCGGCATCTATATGTATGACGAGCGGGTGTTCGACATTGTGAAAACGTTGATTCCCTCCGGTCGGGGCGAGTTGGAAATTACGGACGTGAACAACGTGTATATTCGCTCCGAGGAGATGACCTTCGAGATTCTGGAGGGATGGTGGGGCGATGCGGGCGAGAGCATAGATTATCTTCTTAAAGTCAACAATCTGGTGGCTAAAGATGGTGCGAACAAGATGAAGTTGTCTTCCGAAGGGGCTTAGTCGCTTTTCGAGAGATCGGAGTTTGCGGGACAGACCACCTAAAACGTAAAACGTAAAACGTGAAGCGTAAAACCAAAAACCAAAAACGTGAAGCGTAAAGCGTGCATGAGGAGGTCGTTGCGGGCCTTGCGCCTTGCGGTGTCGCTTCACCTCAGGGAAAAATTCAAAATCAGTGCTCTGGGCGTGGGGATCAGGGGGCGGGGCTGACTGACCCCTAATCCCTGATCCCTGGCCCCTGATTTCAGGGAAAGGAAGAACTATGAGAAAAGAGAAGATTCTATACCGCAGCAGTTTGGATGGCGCTTCGCCGCTCTATGTGGACGTGGCGTACGACGATGCCAAGTCGGAACTGCCGATTATCGTGGTGATGCATGGGTTCCGGGGAGACCGGTCCGACGTGGGGGAAATCTTGGAGCGATTGGCCCAGAAGGGACTTTTTGCCGCGGCCCCGGATATGCGTGGACACGGAGATTCCGCGGGCAAAAGGGACAGCGGCGGCGTGGAGCTGATGGACATTTACGACGCCATCACGTGTCTGCGGGAGAGTTTCGGAAACCGGATCGATCCGGAAAATATCAACATCGTGGGATACAGCGGAGGGGGCGGCAATGTGTTTTCGTGCGTGACGAAATTCCCGGACCTTTTTCGAAGCGCCAATGCTTTTTTCGGCATCAGCGACTATGCCTACTGGTTCGAGCACGTGCCCCAGTATGCACCCCAGCTTGCCGAGGATATCGGGGGATCTCCGGAGGAAGTGCCGGATCGCTATAGGACGCGCAACAGCCTGCTCGGCGTGGGCAACAATCCGTACGCCGCGATTCAGCTTTTCCACGACGAAAAAGAACAATCCTGTCCGCCCCACTTCAACCGCGAGTATAAGCGGATCGCCGATGCGCTGGGATACGACAACGTGACCCTCCACGAGAGCCAGGTGGGCGATGGCCTTCGCTGGACGCACGGGTATCCCCAAAAAGGATCGGACACGGTGCAGGCCGAGGATTTTTTTGTGCCGGGGATCCTTGCCGGGGCCTATCCCAGGCCGGTGCTTCGGGACAGGCAAAACTGGATGGTGTTGGGGTACCTGAAGACCGAACGCTTCACCATCTGGCTCGGGGATGGTCAGAACGCGGTGGCCGAATGCCGGTATTTGTGGTCGGACCGGGAGCGAAAATTTACCTTCCGCTTGCGTAGCTCCGATGCATCGGTTCGGGGGAAACTTACGGTCTCGCTCGCCGGGATGACGTTCCCCGTGCAGGTGATGCGAAACGGAACCCCGGTGGAGGAGATCGCGGCCGGGGATTTTTATACCTATCCCAGTTTTCAGCTTTCGGATTGGTTTGTGCTGAGCGGGGCGTGAGGGGGATTTTGGATTGCGGATTGCAGATTTCGGATTTTGGATTGCGGATTTCGGATTGGGGATTGGGGATTGAAGATCGGGGATTTGGTAATAGTGTTTCACCACTCTCCTTGATGTATAATTTGGGAGGAGATCGAACAGAAGAAGCTTGGACTTTTGTGATGAGTGTCCATGTAGGAGACCGCTATGTTGCATTTTCTCTCTCATCTGACTTTCGCAAAACTCGGCCTGATTTTAGAGGCCAAAGATTCGCTGTACTTACCCCCATACAAAGGCTCCACGTTTCGTGGAGCCTTTGGACATGCGTTCCGACGGGTCGTGTGCGTGACGCGGCGAACCGACTGCGCGACGTGCATCGCCCGGTCTGCCTGTCTGTATGTGCGGGTATTCGAGACGCCTGTGCCAGAGGGGGTGCAATTCAGCGGGAGCAAGGCCCCCCATCCCTTTGTGCTGGAACCCCCGCCGGATCGCGGGAGAACCTTTGAACCCGGCATGCTTCTGCGATTCCATCTGATTCTGATCGGCGAGAGCGCGATAAGCTGTCTGCCCTACTTCATCTATACGTTTGATACGTTGGGAGAAATCGGCATCGGAAGGGGCAAAGGAAAATTTCGGTTGAAGGAGGTGCGGGACGTGCTCAGTGGAGACCGGCTTCTTTACGATGGGGAGCAGGGAATTCTCCAGGGCGATCCGGTGTGCTTCGATCCGGAGCGGGATACGGAACGGACGCCGAACCCCGGCAAAGAGGTGACGATCCGCTTCCTGACTCCGGCGCGGATGAAGTCCCGCGGGAAGTTGGTGACGCCGGAGACGTTCGACTCCCGCATGTTTATCAGTCAGCTTCACAATCGGCTGTTCAACCTTGCTCTGTTTCACGGAGGAAAAGTCGGCCTGGATCGCCGGTGGAAGGAGGAGGTGGAGCCGCTGCTTGATGGGGTGCAGGTGGCCGAACGGGATTTGCATTGGTACGACTGGGAACGATACTCCGGCAGGCAGGAGACCCGGATGAAGATGGGAGGGATTATGGGGACGGTGACGCTTCAGGGGGAGATCGCTCCGCTGTGGCCGCTCATTCGTATGGGAGAAATGCTGCACGTGGGCAAAGCGTCATCCTTCGGGCTGGGGCAGTATGTCATTGAAGCGTGAAACCATGAAGGGGGCATTCCTTGCAGATTTTCGGAATTCAGGCTTTTGCCTTTCATTGTTTTGGG
>JAUWMS010000153.1 GCA_030613045.1 Candidatus Latescibacterota bacterium
CCCAAAAATCCGCCCTCACGACGCCGGGTGGATCACCGAATACCACCCATTCTCCACCATCAAAATCCCCACCCCGCCCCCGATGCCCAGCGCCCCCCCCGATCCCCCCTCGCCGATCACCACCACCACAATCGGCGTGGGCAGCCGGGACATCTCCAACAGATTGCGCGCAATCGCCTCCGCCTGCCCGCGCTCCTCCGCCTCGATGCCCGGATACGCCGCCGGCGTATCAATAAAGGAAATCACGGGCAACTCGAACTTAGCCGCCAGCTTCATCAAACGCAACGCCTTCCGATACCCCTCGGGCCGCGGCATGGCCCAGTTCCGCCGGATATTCTCCTTCGTATCCCGCCCCTTTTGATGTCCGATCACCAACACAGCCTCCCCGTCCAGACGGGCCATCCCTCCCACTATCGCCGGATCGTCCCCAAACCAGCGGTCTCCATGCAGCTCCACGAAATCCGTCATCATCAGCCGGATGTAATCCAGCGTATAGGGCCGCTTCGGATGCCGCGCCACCAACACCCGCTGCCACGGCGTCAGTCCGGAATAGATCTCCCGCCGCATCTCCTCGGCCCGCTCCTCGAGACGACTCAATTCGTCCGACATATCCAGCCCCTCGACCGAGGCATACTTCCGCATTTCCTCGATCTTATTCTCCAACTCCACGATCGGCCGCTCAAATTCCAAAAAGAAATGATTCATAGAAAAAAACTCCGGGGATCCGCTATATAAAATCACGATGATAGGGTTGATTGCCATTTTTGGCGGGAGCTTTCGCCATTCCGGGCTGTTCCCGTTTGTCCAGATTTATCTTGACAAAACGAAGCTTCGGTATATATTGGGGAGCAAGCCACCGAATCCGATGGCGGTTACCTTCCATGCAACATCTCTAAGATAATGCTTGAGACCTGTAAAGTCAAGGGCTTTTGTGCCGGGCTTGGGCTCGCATTTCCGTGACACAAGCGATGCTTACGGTTGAAGACTTCTCATCGGGCACGGCAGATTCATCATTCGGTTCAGCCACTTGCAGAAGTCCAAAAAACGAGAGGATGCCACTGAACTTTTGACGACAAAACTGCTTTGCTTTATTATTGTCATTGCAAGACACGAAGCGCTGGGCGCCATCTCATCTGAGGAATGTTTTGTTTTGCAGGGGACTTTGATGAAAGGAAAAAAATCATGCACATCATTGCCGGAGCCTTCCGGGGAAAACGTCTCTGGACACCACGCGGACAAACGACACGTCCCACCAGCGCGAAAGTGAAAGAAGCACTCTTTCAGATCTTGGCGGACAATGTGATCGGGGCACGCGGATTGGACCTCTTCGCCGGGTGCGTCGGGCTCGGCTTAGAGGCCCTGAGCCGGGGAGTCGAGGAAGTGATATTTGTAGAACACGGCAAGATGGCGGCAAGAGTCCTGCGGAAAAATCTGACCGCGCTCGGATGCACAGACCGGGGCCGCGTGATACAGGAGCATGTGCTCAGATTTTTGCGCAGACCCACACTTCGGGAAAATTCGTTCGACCTGATCTTCGCCGATCCCCCTTATCGTCACGATCTCCTGAAAGACACGCTCACGGTGATCGCCGACCGGGACTTGCTCTCCGAACAGGGAACCCTGGTCGCCGAACGCTGGAAAAAAGACGCCCTGCCGGAGCGCATCGGTTCCCTGCACTGCTTTCTGGAGCGCACGTATGGTGATACGAGCGTGAGTTTCTGGAGAAAGAACGAAGAAGCCTGAACGTCTTTCTCACCGCAAAGTCGCAAAGCACGCAAAGAAAGACAACGGCAAAACCTACCTCGTTCCAACGCTCTGGCATGGGAACGAAAAAGCCCCCTCCACACCATTATGGAGAGGGCTTCTTGTCTTGATCCTTCCGGGACCTTCCTGATCACCGCACCAACGTCATCTTCATCGTCTGCTTGAAGACTCCCCCGTCTCCCGTCATCTCGGTCACGTACACGCCACTGGCCGCATCTCGTCCCGCATCGTCTTTGCCATCCCAAAACGTGGTGTATCCGACGCCCGCAGCCAACTCCTTGTCCAGCAAAGTCCGGATCTTCTGACCGGCGAGATTGTAGATCGTCAACCGGACATGGCCGGACCGAGCCAGTTCAAAGGGAATCCATGTGCTCGGGTTGAACGGATTGGGCACGTTCTGTGACAATTTGAACGCACCGGGACGCGCCGCCAGCTCCTCTTCCACCGCCGTAGTGGGCGTGCTCAGCACATATTCAGTGCCCAACGGCGTATTGCTGTCCTCGTCCAGCAGCAACACCTTCATGGAACTGGCCCCTACCTGATTTGTCACCTTCACGAATAGGGCATTGTATCCCTCGTTGAGCGTCACGGACGCATTGATCCGACTGCTCGATCCAACCAGTTCCCCATTCAGCCACACCTTGATCCTGTCGTCTCCGTTGGCCGTGAGCTTCACGGTTCTTTCTGCATCGGATTTGACCCACGTGAAACCGTATTGGGTCCGGTTGCTGGTTGCGCCCAAGGCCAGGGTGGATTGGTCGCGAAGGTCGCATGCAGCCTCCTGCCACGGTTGACCGTTGGTGACCTCCCCTGCTTCCGGAGTCAGCGTCCCTTCGCCGCCGAGGTAATCCTCATCGATCGAAGAGCCTTCGTACGGGCCGTTTACGAGCCAGCGCGTGATCCCCATGGGGCCTGCGGCCAATGATCTCGGCTTTTTGAAGGGCCGCCGCACCTCCTCGATGGATCGGCCAACGACCTCGATCTGATACGGATCCCACGTGCCGAAGCCCTTGGCCGCAGACAGATGCAGGTGGTACACGTCGTAGGGATTAAATCCCATAATGTTGGCTACCACGGCCTCCGTAGCCACCGGATCGCCACCAGCCACGATCACGTTCAGTTTCACGTCGTCGCCGGTCTGAGGACCTTGGCCCTCTACGCCCCAGAAGCCCTCTACCACCGCATAATCCGTGGGACAGTAAGAGAACATATCCATAAAACCGTTGGGCACTTTGTCGTTCCCATCCCCGTGCAGTCCCATCTTGCCCCAACCGGAGCCGTAGGCATTCTGCATATAGGTGCCTACATAGGCCTTGTGAATGGTGGTCACCCCCGGAATATCGTGTGTCTTCATCGGCGGGACGTTGATGAGCTTGTCGCAGTCCAGGAGGGTCTTGGACACGTAGAATCCCTCTTCCCGCTGAAACCACGTCACTCCGGTGCCGTTCGGGTCGGGCACGGGAATCGGATCACCGGTCGGACTATGATCTGTCCACGGATACGCCTTCCCGTCCTTATCCACGTAATCGTCGTAGTTCAGATCCACAATGTCCACCGGGATGCCCTTCGCGTTCTCCTGAAACTCGGCGACGATATCCACGTAGCTCAGATTGTCGAAAGGCTCCCAGTGTGCTGTCCAGCCGTCGTGCTCCTGATTGGAACTCGTATTCATCTCGCCCACCTTCGTCCATTCCGCGCCGCCTTCCGCAATGGTGATCCGGCCGGCGTCCCCATCCACCTCGATCAGATATTTGAGCACAGCCCGGACTACGCGCAGGTCCGTATCCTGCCCCCAGTGATCCTGCCCCCGGTTGGTTCCCCGGCTCCAACTCTGTTGTCCGTACGCGTTATGGATACCCTCCCCATCGGGACAAGTCACCATGTTAGGCTTGATCACCACCCAGTCTCCGGACTGCACCACCTCCCGGATCGAGCGCTCGGACGTATCCATATTCAACGCCTTGTACACCATCTCCTCGATCTGCGCCGGATTCATCCGGGCCTCCATATCCGCGTGCGGCTCGTCCGCGAATTCCGGCCGCACCGTACGCGGAACAGGATTGGACAGATCTACGTCGTCCGAACCCACGATCACCACCATGGACTTCGCCCCGGGAGCAGCCACGACCCCGGTGGGCAGAAAGGTACGAGGCCCTCGGGCGCGATCCGCCTTCCATACGTCCGCGAAAACAGACACCAGCACAATCAAACCCATCGCCCACCACAAGGAATGCTTCTTCATCGCTTTACTCATCGTCTCCTCCTCCATATTGATGCAAAATGAAACCCTAAAGGGTAAATTCCCCCTCCGAACGGAATAATGTCATCCTGAACTAAGTGAAGGATCAGCCTCTAGGCTTTCAATTTAGAGGTTACCTTTAAATCGGGACTTTACCAGACCCCACGAAGACGGCCGCACAGGGGTCGTCTCATCTTCAACCCAAATCTCGATTTCATACATCTCCGGCCCGTTCATCACCTCCAACTGTACATAGTCCGCGACAATGGGCGACTCCGGCTTCAAGCTCACCCACTGATGGGTCCGAAACTCGTAGTTCTCCACAATCCCTTTCCGTTCCCCCTCCGGATCCTGCGACTGACCATCGGCAGACAGTTTAGCTCCTAAGAAGAAGGTCACGATGTAGGGGGCCTCATTCTCCCCGACACAGACGCGCACCTCCGAGATGGCCAGCGGCTCCGGAAGCTCGAACACCAAAATGCCCTTGTTCCCCCACTGAAAAATCCCCGGGGACTCGTCGTTTCCGGGATACTTGCCGTCGGTCAGAGTTGCCAACTCACCGGTATAGAGGTTGTATCCCTCAGTGGCTTTCGTCACGGCATCCGGGGCCACGTTGCGCAAGCCAATCGCCCAAACAACACTCACCAAAAGAATACCCCCTATCGCCAAAAATCCAAAAAAACGAAACTTGCACATAGACATAGGCATCTCCTTTCCTTGAGTAATAGTTGAATTCAATCGCAGGAAACCATAATATATCACCACCCGCACAAAATGTCAACAAAAATTAGAGGCTCCACTTGAAAAACGCGCCATCCAATCTCCTGAGCATCACCGGATCAATACAATCTTCCTCGTCTCCACAAAGCCGCTGGCCTCCATGCGGATCAGATAGGTGCCACTCGCCGCGGGTTCTCCCCGATCATCCAACCCGTCCCAGGTGGCGGTATAACTCCCTTCGGGAAGCGTCCCGGAGCTTAGTATCCGGGTCCTTCGTCCCAAAGAGTCACAGACGGAAAGCAGCACATGGCCTTCTTTCGCGACGTCGTAGGAGAATTGCGTACGGGCATTGAACGGGTTGGGATGACCCGGATGCAGGGCCCAGCATTTGGGAGAAACAGCTTCGGTTTCCTGTTCGACGGACGTGGGCTTGTGCTCCTCTACCTTCATGGCCAGCTTCCATATCTGACTCTTTGTGAGCGGCTTCCCATGTCCCACAAATTGAATCTTCGGAGGCGCCTCGTTCTCCACCGGCGTCCACCCATCGTCCTGCTTATTCAGGAAAGCCCACTCCAAATGCTCGGGAACCACCGGCACCACCCCTTCCCACGAAACCACCCGATCGTCCTCGAAAGCCATCATGGGAACGGATTCGCCCTTCATTATTTTTTTGGCCGCTTCGTTATCGTGACAATCGCTGCATCCCCTGCCCTTGGCCTGGATCGCGTGGGTAAAATACGGCGCATAAGCGATAAACTTCTGGTCCTTATATACCAGGCTTTGCGCGCCGCCGGCCGTCACCTTCCCCTGATAATTGATGAGAAGCAGCCAATCTCTCATGGGCACAAAATTCCCCTTGCGGCTGCCCGTCTTTAGGAACGTATCGAAATGGCAGTTCATACAAGCCATGGTATTCGCCACGTGACACGCGGAACAATCCAGGTTATCCCGATG
The DNA here is from genome assembly GCA_030613045.1 of Candidatus Latescibacterota bacterium. GTDB lineage: Bacteria > Latescibacterota > 4484-107 > 4484-107 > 4484-107 > 4484-107. Next base: position 5,678 of record JAUWMS010000153.1, read on the forward strand.
CACCACGTGGCCTGAGATGTTCTTGTCCGGCTCGTGGCACGCAACGCACGACGCGCGGATCGCTCCCTCGTCGCGCATGGAATGATAGAACACGCCATCGCCGTGCGCATCCTTTATTTTATGACAGTCCGTGCATCCCATTCCCCTCGCTACGTGCACATCGAGCGTTCCATCCTCCCGGCCCATCCTGAAGGTGAGGTTCGCCCTGCTGTGGCAAGTTAGGCACGTCTCCATATCGGTGGCCTTGCCCCCGTTTGCCTCCGTGTGACATTGGGTGCACGACTTGACGTGGCAACCGCTGCAATCCAAATCGCTGTAAGGGATGCGGGTCACATCCATAAAGCCGCCCTGCTCCTCGTACCAATAACGCATGCCCTCGCCGGTATAGTGCAAACTCTTTGAAAGGTCGTACTCGTCGGCCACGCATACACCGTGAGGCACGGCACTTAACACCACCGAGAGCAATGCCAACAACAGAATCTTCTTTGACATGGCGGACCTCCTTTCAGTGGTTTGCTACGAAGTCGCCAAGGCTCTTTTGTGTCTTCGTGTCTTTGTGGCTGTCTTTGTGGCTGTCTTTGATCCGGCAAAGAAATCGCAATCGTACTCATAGCTCCCTCATCACTCATTGTTCATCACTCATTACTCATTGTTCATTGCTCCTTAGCTTTTCTTCCCCATCTCAAACTCCTACTCCCGCTGTTTCGCATAGATATGCAACGGCTCCGTCAGATA
>JAUWMS010000539.1 GCA_030613045.1 Candidatus Latescibacterota bacterium
TCCCCCCTTACGTTTTACGTTTCAGAAGGATCGTTCAGCCTCTCTTTGATCTCCTTCGCCAGCTTTCCCCCGATTCGGCTCACACGGGCGATCTGTTCCACTTCCGCTTGGGCGATCCGCTTTACCGACCCGAAATGCTTCAACAGCGCGATCTTCCGGGTCTTGCCGATTCCGGGGATGCGGTCCAGCTCGGAGGCGATCGTGCGATCTGTTCTCAATTTACGATGATAGGCGATTGCAAACCGGTGCGCTTCGTCGCGGATTTGCTGCAAAAGCTTCAGCGCGGAGGAGACTTTCGGGATCGTCTGCGCCTCTGAAATCCCCGGCACGAAGACCTCTTCCAACCGTTTGGCCAGACCGACGACGGGCTGATTTTGGATGCCCAGTTTTTTAAGGGCCGCCACCGCGCTGGAGAGTTGGCCCTTGCCGCCGTCCACCAACAGCAGATCGGGAAACGCACGCTCCTCCTCCCGAAGCCGCCTGAACCGCCGCGTGACCACCTCCCGCATCATCGCAAAATCGTCCACGCCCTCCACACTCCGGATTTTGAACCTCCGGTATTCCGACTTCTTCGCGCGTCCGTCCACGAAGCACACCAAGGATCCCACGGCGTCGGCGCCCTGTATATTCGAGATGTCCACCGCCTCGATCCGCCGGGGCGACTTGGACAGACGCAGATCCCGCTGAAGCGCCATCACGCTGTGGGGCACGCGATCTTTGAGTTTCTCCCGCTTGAACCGGCGCTCCGCCAACATCACCTCTGCGTTCGTCCGGGCCATCTCCATCAGTTTGGCCTTGTCCCCCCGCTGAGGCGTCTTCAGCGTCACCTTGCCCCCTCGCGCCTCCGACAGCCAGTCCGTCACCATCTCCTCGTCCGGGATCGTGCAGGGCAGATGAATTTCTCCCGGAATCGCCACCGCATCCACGTAGAATTGTTTCAGAAACGCGGACACGATTTCCTCCGGAGACGCTTCCATCGCACCGCCGAGCACGTAGGTTTTTTTGTCGAGGAGCTTGCCCTCCCGAATTTCCATGATCACTCCGCACACCTCGTCGTCCTCCCGCGCCATGGCCAAAACGTCCCAATCCTCCATTCGCGTCGAGGCCACCCGCTGCCGCGCGGTGGTGCGCTCCACGTCCCGAAGGCGATCCCGAATTTCCGCGGCCCGCTCGAATTTCTGGGATCGGGCGGCTTCTTCCATCTTTTCCCGGAGCACGGTTTTCAATGCATCGCTCCGGCCGGAGAGGAACAGGGTCACCTGCCGGATCATCCGGGCATAGTCTTCTTGACTCACTAAGTTTTGACACGGCCCCTCGCAGCGTTTGATGTGATAGCTCAAACACACGCGAGGCGGTTTTCGGTCGGGCAGCTTATACGTGCAGTCGCGCACCGGGAAAAGACGCCGCACGGTCTGAAGGGTGTTGCGCATCGCCCGCACGTTCGTATAAGGTCCAAAGTATTTGCCCCCGTCGCGCGCCACGGTTCGGACCACGGTCAGACGGGGATAGGGTTCGTTGGTAATTTTGAGGAAGGGATATTTTTTGTCGTCCTTGAGGTTGATGTTGTAGCGGGGTTTGTGTTTCTTGATCAGGTGTGCCTCCAGCACCAGCGCCTCCCGCTCCGTATCCGTCACGATGATGTCGAAGGTGGCGATCTTGTTCACGAGGGCCTGCAGCTTCGGCTGCCCGTCGGTGCCCGAAACTTGGATATACGAACGCACCCGATTCCGAAGCGCCTTCGCCTTCCCCACGTATAGGATGACGCCTTGCTCGTTCTTCATCAGATACACGCCGGGCTTTGGGGGGAGCGTCTCTAATTTGATGGTTAGCTCTTCGTTTTTCATGGGCGGCTGTCCGTGGGGTGCCTCTGTGAATTTGAGGGGTGGAGGATGGGAAGGGTAGAGCGTGAAGCGTGAAGCGTGAAATGCATCCTGAAATATACACTTGCTTCGCCGGGTTGGCAAGTCGAAGATGGAGGCCAAACGAAACGCCCGAGGGAAGGATTTTTTTCTTGACAGGGTTGGTTTCTATGGTTATATTAGCAGTTCCTTTTGGTGCTTCACGGAGGAAAACAGCGTTTGTTTATGCGGGAGTAGCTCAGTGGTGGAGCGCAAGCTTCCCAAGCTTGATGTCGCGGGTTCGATCCCCGTCTCCCGCTCCATAATGCGGATGAAAAGCCGTTTTTTCAAAACGGCTTTTTTTCATGGTCCGGATGGTGCTCTAAGAGCCTTATGGAGAAACGGACGTTGC
>JAUWMS010000241.1 GCA_030613045.1 Candidatus Latescibacterota bacterium
ACTTTACTTTGAAGACCTTGAAGACTTTTACCGGTTCCAGACCTGACAAACAAAGCCGCAAGCAGTTTTTGGCGTATGTGGATGCGATATTCTCCGGAGAATACGTAGCTCGCGAAGTGTTCTTCAGAGACGCCGTATCCACCATCCTGAATGGCTTCAAACGCGAACCGGACTTCGCTCCTTTTATGGTCCGGGATGCGTGGGCAAGCTATCGTTTCTTGCACCAACTCGGCGTATTGCCGTCACTGAAAGGAGGGGTACAGATGGCCCAAGAGGACAATGCCTATGGGCGATTTATGGCCGAACATCAGGACTTTTTTGACCGGCCGGAGAAGAAAGTAGCATTTCTCACCGGATGCTATGTGAATACCGTATGTTATGTCCAGCGAGAACACCTGGGCAACGATCCCTTTTTCCGGAAGGTGCGTGGACTGAAGATGGATCAAAAACGTCTTCAGAAGATTTATCCGGAGGCTCGGGATAAGCTGCATCAATACGATAGCCTCGGTCTGGTCGTAACCACGCTTGATCCACAGCTCGCTCAAGCCTGGATTGACTGCGGAGATCGGTGGGACCTGTCGGATGATGAGAGCACGTTTGCCTTTACGCTGGGAGTGAGCCTGGCCTGGAAGGTTCGAGGAACGAAGGAGAGCGACGCAAGCATCCATGCAGCGGTCGAAGATCAAACCGCTTAGAAAAAAGGAGACACGACGATGGCAGCGATTCAGGACCGTATGGAATTTCTGTTTCTCTACGAGACCAAGGACTGCAATCCGAACGGCGACCCCTTGGACGAGAATCGTCCGCGGACCGATCCGGAGACCGGGGTGGCTACGGTAACGGACGTTCGGATCAAACGCACGGTTCGGGACTATCTCTATCAAGTGAAAGAGCTTGAGATCCTGGTCCGTGACACGGAAGACGGGGAGGGATACCTCAAGGATGCGAAAGGACGTTGCGACGACTTCTCAGATGCCGCCGGGGTCACCAAGGACGATACCATTACCTCGATGGTATCCAAGGTTCGGAGCACGATTCTGGAGAAATGTATAGATGCGCGCTTGTTCGGCTCGACGCTTCCGGTGGAGTTCGGGAAGAAGAAGTCCTCGATCAAGCTGACCGGCCCGGTGCAAATTTCAGGTTTCAATCGCTCCCTGCATCGCGTATCCCCTCAGGTAATTCAGGGTACTGCTGCGTTTGCCGCAAAGAAAGGGATGACCCAAAAATCGTTTCGGGAAGATCATCTCCTCCCTTATGCCCTCATCGCATCTTACGGTGTGGTCAACGAAGTGGCGGCCAGAACTACAGGGCTTTCGGAGGAGGACGTAGATCTCCTGTTAGAGGGATTGTGGCGAGGTACTGAAAGCCTGATCAGCCGCTCGAAGATGGGGCATCAACCCCTCTTCCTGATGCGGGTGCGATACAAAGATGGGCATCGCATCGGAGATCTGGCGGGACGACTTTCCCTCCAATCGGAGAAGGAAGATACCGAAATTCGTTCGCTGGATGACTATCGAGTAGATGTGACTAAGCTATTCGACGCGCTCGAAAATAGCAAAGATCGCGTAGAGGCTATTGACCTGATGCAGGATGATCGCCTTATTTTTCAGGATGGAGAACGGGAGGGGATCTTCGAGTCTCTTGCACAAAGGCGAGGATGTGCTGTACATCCATTAAACTTGGGGTGAGCTATGCGGACTATTGTGTTTGACGTACACGGACCCTACGGCCATTTCCGCAAGCCTTATGCCCCGGTGTCTCCCGTGACCTATCCCTTTCCTCCGCCGCCTACGGTGTTAGGGTTGGTGGGAGCTATTCTGGGCTATGGGAAAGAGGAATATCTGGAGCGGATCGGCTGGGACCAGGTGCGGGTGGCTGTGCAGTTGCTCCACCCAGTGCGAAAGTACCGCACGGCCTTGAATCTGATCAATACGAAGGACAATAAGTTTTTTCGCCTCAAGGGGGAGAATCCTCATTCCCAGATCCCTTACGAATTCCTCAAGGAACCGGCGTTTCGGATCTGGATCGCGGAAGCGGAGGCGGAGGCGATGCAAAATTTAGAGGCCCTTCTGCGACAGGGCAAGACCACGTATACGCCTTGCTTGGGGCTGGCTCAATGCCTCGCAGAGGTGTCCTTCGTGGAGGCACAGGATGTCCATCTCTTAGAAGATGGGGAATACAAGATCGCTTCGGTAATCCCATGGGATATAGACGCTTGCCGGTTTGAGTCCAAGCGGCGTTACGTCCGCTACCGCGTTCCGACTAAGATGCGTCCTGACCGCGTGGTGGAGGATTATCGGGAAGTGCTCGTGGAGGAAGAAGCAGGAATGATAACGGTTCACACGGATAAAGCGTGTAAGGTGGGAGATGCAACGATACTCTTTTTCTGAATGTCTGGCTCATCAGGACGACCCGCTGGAGGATCACCTGCTGGCGGTGGCTCGAGGAGCAGGGCGGCTCTTTGGAAAAACCCAGAGTCTTCCTGCTCAGGCGGCGATCCTTTCCGCGCTCGTGCACGATCTGGGGAAAGCCAACTTCTGGTTTCAGGAGCGGATCCACAAGGGGATTTCGAAGAAGAACCCATTGTCCTATCATTCTCGCGTTTCAGCGGTCATCGGATGGTTGCTGAGTAAAGGACTTCCTGAACAGGACGAACAGGCTAAGGTTCGTTTGCGGCTTTCTGTGTTCGTTTCCGTGCTTAAACATCATAGCAACCTCCGGGAACCTTGGGGAGAGACGTACTTAGATATACGCGCCGATCTCCTTGAGGGAGTGGACCCGTTTTCCAGACAGATAGCCACCATAGACTTGGAGGGTATGACTGCATGGCTTCGGGAAGCCCAACGGATATTTGATCTGAAGCTGGCCATTCCCGATCTCTCTGAAAAGATGCTGAGAGAGGCTATAAAGGAGGTATCTGGCTTTGATGTTTGGGAGGCATTCCCGGATGATGAAAAACAAGCAAGGGAGCCGGAGATACGAAATGCGATAAACTTTCTCTTCGGTTTTGGCTCTCTGCTTCAGATGGATAAACTGCACACGGCCACCGGAAAGGATGACTTTGCACGGATTTACCTATCTCCGGAGATGGTGCTGAAGTATCTGTTGAAGCTTCGTGAGAAACATGCGCCTTCGGCATTGGACGAAATTAGAGAGGTTATACGTGAAACGGTCACGAGTACTTTGCTGGCCCATCGGAGAGAACATTTTTTCACGATCACCGCGCCCACTGGATCGGGAAAGACGCTCGCGGCCTTGCATGCGGCATTGCAGCTTCGTAAGGCGCTGCAAAAGGAGACCGGAGAAATCCCCCGAATAATCTATTGTCTTCCGTTCACGGCTATCATTGACCAAAATCACACGGTCTATCGCGATGTCCTTGAATATGCCGGATACGAGGTCACGGACGACATTTTGCTCAAACACCATCACCTTACCGATATGCAATACCGTTCTTCCGATCCGGAGTTTGACGACGATGGAGCCGCGTTATTTGTGGAGACGTGGCAGTCAGAATTGGTGGTCACAACGTTTCACCAATTGCTCCACACTTTGTTTACCGGCCGCAACAAAAATCTCAAACGACTTCCTACACTCCGAAATGCCATTGTGATTCTCGATGAAGTGCAGGCGCTTCCGTGCAAGTTCTGGAACCCCATCCGTCGAATGTTCCAAGCAGTGGGAGATCATCTCGGCACTCGGTTTATTCTGATGACGGCCACCAAACCCCTGATTTTCTTGCCGAAGATGTCCAGAGAACTATTGACCGATCACGAACAATTTTTTCAAAAGATGTCGAGAGTCCGCCTGCTTCATCGGGCGAGGGAAAATACGACTTTATCCGATTTCATCGCTCAAATCGTGGAAGAAATCAAGGCGGAACCCAAACTGAGCCGGATGATCGTAGTCAATCAGAAAAAACTTATCCGAGAGATCACGGAGATGCTTGAGAAAGCGGGCACAGCGCTTCCAATCTATCCCCTTTCCGGCTTCCTTACCCCCCAAGATCGCCGAAATCGGATCGAAGCGATCAGTGAGAAGCTGGATGGGAATGAGCCATGTATCATCGTAACCACGCAGCTCATCGAGGCTGGGGTGGATCTGAGCGTAGATCGGGTCGAAAGGGACATGGCTCCGTTAGATGCTATCATTCAGGCGGCCGGACGATGCAATCGCCATGCTGGGGAGACAATGGGTGTGGTGAGAGTGTGGTCGCTCACTCGTGACGAAGGAGGAAAATTTACAAGAATCTACGATCAGGTGTTGATTAAGGTCACCCGGGAAGTATTGGATAAATACGGGGATGTCGAGGAGGCCCACTTTCTGGAGATGAGTCAGACCTATTTCAAGCGGATGACTGACCGATCCAAAGCGGCTGAGGTGCCTGTGGATCGAATCCTGGCATGCGGTCGTTTCCAGGAGTTAGAGAACAAATTCCAATTGATCAAAGACCTCCCGAACCAGTCCTTTTTCGTGATTCAGAATGAGGAAGATCAGAAAGTCTGGGACCGCTATCAGGAGATCCAGGAGATCGAAGATCCGTTGAAGCGCAGGCAAGCATTCTTCAAAATCCGTGCGGCTTTGATGGAACGCGTGATTCAGGTGTTCCAACGTGAGCGGGGCGAGAAAAATCTGTTAGCCCTGAGGGCTTCGGAGGGCGGGTATGGTGAACGTTTCGGATATGATTCTGAAAACAATCCCGGCTCCCCGGCCTCTACGTTTTGTTAAGAGGGCAGAAAAAATGCAACAAATTCCTTTTCACATTCGTCGCCTGCGGTTGTACACGGATAAGTCCTTCCGCCATCAGGGAGCGGACTTGCGACGGGCCATCACAGCGGCCTTTCCAGACCGGGCGATTCTGCATAATCATCAGGGAGATCAATTCGACTATCGCTCTCCACGCGTCCGTTATCTTGTTCTCGACCAACAGCCTCAACTGATCTCCTTCGACGAGGGACTGCACGTGTTAGAGGAAATCTACCGGGACGGACATACTCTGGCGGTGGGCGCTCAGCGCTATCGCATCACCGGCACGGAATTAGAGGATCAGATCGAACATCTGGGCACAGCAGACTCTTTGTTGGAGTTCCGGTCTTTGACGCCCTGGTTAGGCCTCAACGAACGCAACTATGCGACCTTTCAAAAAATGAAGACTTCCGAAGAACGTATGGCTCTGCTATCCCGCATCCTGAACGGGAACTATCTATCTCTTTGCAAAACTGTAGATGTCGTGATAAAGGAGCGGCTGATGACCCGAGTGCTTTCATTTCAACGGGTCCCGCTTTCTCATCGAGGCACTTCGCTCTTAGGTCTCAAAGTTTCGTTCGTATCCAATATG
>JAUWMS010000058.1 GCA_030613045.1 Candidatus Latescibacterota bacterium
CGAGTTCGATCAGATTGCGGCCGCGACGACGAATCTCAATGGGGAGATCCTGAGTCTTAGAAAGGCCTCGTTGGATGGCGACCGTCGTCCTGATGGGGTGCTTGAGAAGACGGTTTTCATTCTCAAGGAGGTTTTGAAAGAGGTCGAAGGGGAAGACTTTCCGCTTTACGGAATTGGAGTCGCGTCTCCCGGAGTGGTGGATCCTGAAAAAGGGGTCTGCTTATTTTCGGCCACGTTTGACTGGAACGACGTGGAGATTAAGAAGCGGCTGGAGGAGGAGGTTTCCTGGCCGGTCATCGTAGAAAACGATCTGAAGGCGGAGACCTTAGGGGAGTTTTGGTTCGGCGCGGCACAGGATGTTTCCAATTTGGTCTGTTTGAAAGTACAGAGGGGGGTGGGCGCCGGCGTGATTTCCGACGGGTACCTGTTTCGCGGAGCCAATAATGTGGTCAGCGAGATGGGTCATATTATGATTGATCCAAACGGAGAGATGTGCTCCTGCGGCCACCGGGGATGTCTTCAGGCTATGATCAGCGCCCCCTCGATTGTCAACAGGGCGGTCGAGGGCATTAAAGGTCATCCGCAATCCATATTAGGCAAATTTCCTCCGGAGCAGATCACCGTACGCAATATCTTTGAGGCGAAGGATCGAGGCGATAGGCTGGGCGAAGAGATATTCGAGCAGGTAAGTACGGTCCTTGGCCTCGCGGTCGCCATTGCGATCAATATGTATGACCCGGAGATGGTGATTCTCACAGGTTCGGTGATCGAGGCAGGCCACGGGCTTTTGGAAAGAGTAAAGACGGTAGAAAGGCACGAGGCCTTGAAAACCGTGGCAAATAAGGTACATATCCAAAAATCGGGTTTCGGGGAAAACGCCGGAGTGGTCGGGGCGGCCGCCGTAGTGTTTCACAAGATGATCTCAGGCTTTACGCTTCGGCATGAGCAGGAATTGCCCGGGTGTCCCGTCTAAGCGCCCGGAAATTTCTATGGTTACAAAAATTCGTCAAGAAAGGGGGTGATACGGATTGTCGAGAGGCTTGTGACCAAAGCCATAAACGAAAGGAGGTGAGAGCAGACAGGTGGGGTTCTCCCCGCCGTATTCTGGTTGTCAATCGTGCAGGTTCTTCTAAACCCTTTTGAAGCAATAAAAGGAGTACGAAAATGCGTAAACTCATGGTTCTTCTTGCGATAGCGGCGATGACGGTTATCGCCTACACCGGGGTGTCCTGGGCGCCTCCGTGCAACTGCAACGGACTCGGCTATTACGCGTGCGAGGTGCCGAATCCCGCCGCGATGGTGATTGACGGCAGCGACGCCGACTGGGGTTGGTTCCCGGCGGACTACAAGATCAGCAGAGCGGACGACGGGTGGTGCAGCACCGTCGGCAAGCCTATGCCTCCCACGTCGGATTGGGATGCGGTGGCCATGCTGGGATGGACGGCTCCGGGCGCCACGGGGAATGCGGAGTATGACAATATGTACTATCTCTTTTCCGTGGTCACGGACGATACGCTGGCGGTTCCCGGAGATAACCCGGATTCGGGCTGGAGCGACGATCAGCAGGTGTTGTCCACGAATGTGAGCAATAGTGGAGGCGACTGCACCGACCGGAACCAAGGCGGGCAGTTTCGGTTCCATATGATTACGCCCACTTGGGATCGTGATGCGGTTCTGGCGGCCAAGATCCCGTTGGAGGAGCAGTGGTCAGTCAGAGCGCCTTACTGTTTCGTGGGAATCCAGTCTGATCCCGCGGGCGCTGGAGATATGTCCACGGATGTCACCATGTACTACGAGATCAAAATGGCGGCCTGGGACGCGTATTCCAGGACCGGCGGCGTCGGAGCCAGCACGCGGCACACTTTTGTGGCCGGCACGGATGTGGCGACGATGATCACGATAAACGAGAAGGATGCGGTGTGGGAGAACCAGATCAGCACCGGCTGCAACAACAAGGCGGGCAGTCTGAACATGACCGAGGATATGTCCACCTTCACGTTGTTGAGCGTTGAGGATTATGGCGGGACGCGGGTTACGGCTTTGGAGCCCGGCTCCTGGGGCACGATCAAGGCCCTGTTCCGTTAGTACTCGTAGGGCGCGTTAGGGGGGCGGGACTCATTTCCGTCCCCCTAGGTTCTTGGACAAAATTATTTTCTTATGCCCACCACGAAATACACGAAATACACGAAAGAAACCAAAGCTCTTCACCCTCTTTCCCAGGGGTTCTCCGTGGGAATTGTAGTTTAATTCTGTCCACCTACTTATCCGCAATCTTACTCACTTCCCATACGCATGGCTGTTCCATTAAGCATTCACAATTCACAATTCACAATTTGCAATTGATGTATGAATGCCCCTAAAATACTCCACCCCTGAGAGAAGACTCTTTATGAATTATGAATTGTGTTTTTTTAACGACTGAGGAGGCTGTTGCTATGCATAAATACCGGGCGTTTTTAGTTCTTTTTCTTCTTCTCCTCGGGTGCGGACGCTATTTTGCAGGCCCCATACGGCCCGTTTCGGAGGATCGCCAGAAGTCGAATATGACGGTGAAGGACGATGGCTCCATCTCTTATATTTACGAGCGATTGGAGATTAATCTCCGTCCGGTATCCGATGAGGAGCTTAACAGGCAGTTTTCCGCGCATTCCACGGAAGGAGCGGAATCTACAAATCCTTATACGTATGGAAATTGGAAACCTATGGGAGATACTCATACGCCCCAAAGGTTCACCGTGTTCGGGTTGAAAGTAAAGAATTACACCTATCCGAAAATGCGGGTGGATCCCTATAAACTGGAACTAATCTCGGAAAACCGACGCCGGTATTCCGCACTGACCCTCGAGACTTTGCTGGGCTATTATCGGGCATTTTCCGTAGCTCAGGCGGGAAATCCCTATGTCCGCTTCACCGACAGAAAGGACATCCTGAGGAGGACCCTCTATCCGGACAAACGGATGTTGTTCAGTGGTCAGGAGGAGGAGGGATTCATCGTGTTTCCAAAATTGGATGACGATGTGAAGGATTTTTCCGTTACACTCAGGGAAGTGGTCCTGAGATTCGATTACCAGGATATGCCCCTTGAAGAAACCGAGCTTACTTTCCATTTCCAAAGGGAGTTGGTTAAGGGCTATTATCCTCCGTCATCGCTGAACTAACTCTTTTTTTTTCCTCCACGGGAGTGAGTGGTTCTCGTTGAGTAAGTTCCAAAAATTTTGCTCCACTTTTCCCCTCAGGGAGCAGGGAAACCTCTGCCGTTGAACATTGAGTATTGAGTATTGAATACTCAATACTCAATGAACCCTACCCCCTGTAAATTGTGAATTATGAATGGGTAAGAGGTCGGTTGCTGAAAGAGAAGGGGTAGAGGATGTCCTTATTTCCGCTCAGGATCGTGAGAAGAGAGATACAGCCCGAAATGGAGAGAGGAATGCTCCGGGAAAGTAAATTGCAGCATAGGCACGGAACAACCAGAGAACGATTCGGAAAAAAACCGTTTGGGTATTCCGCTATCTTAGTTTTTCTTCTTATGATGGCTGCGGGGACAAGTCGGGCGCAGGTGGAAACCTGGACCGCGGGCGGGGATGGTTTGCCTTGGGATACGCAGGCTTCTCAGAAAGAGGCGCCCGTGGCGGTTGATCTCAGCGATCCCTCGATGTTGCGCGTGGTTGAGTTGTCCCCGGAAGGAAATATTTGCGGGACCGTGCAGTGGGAGTACGTGAATCGTTGGTCGAGCGCCTTTATGGGAACGGGAAAGGCCTATATTTCGGACAACGTGGCCCTGAAGTCATCGAGCGCGGGCCTGGCGATGGTGGACGGCGACAGCACCACTTCCACCGGAGATCGGTTCAAGGGATATGGCCAGACCGGGGTGACGTTCTATTTCGATTTGGGGGCTGCGTATCCCTTAAACCGGATTCGATTTTATACCAGCCCCAGCGGGAGAGCGGACTACTTTCCGAGAGCCTGCGAAGTCTCCATCAGCGACGGGGAAACGTTCGGCAATCAGGGAGATGCCATCTACGAATTTTTGACGCACACCGGTCCCGAACCTGTGGTGGATATTCGGTTTTCCTTCCGATTGATCCGTTTTGTCCGGCTGCGAATCCTTTCCCCGGATCCTTTCGAGATCGCCGAGTTTGAGGCGTATGGAGAAGGCCTTGTTCCTAAAGCGAGTTATCTCTCGAAGTTCATCGTGTTTGACCCGCCGGTTAATTTCGGGGATCTGACCCTGCACGCCACGAAGCTCGCTGGCGCCCCGGACGATGAGGCTTTCGTCGTGTTGAAGATAAGAAACGGTTCGGATGAAACCCCGTTGATCTATTATCGCAAGGATATTGAGACCGGAGAAGAAACGGAAGTCTCTGAAGAAGAATACGTTGCGTTAGAAAAACCGCAGGAAAAAGGAACGATTTTATACGATACGGAGCATTGGAGTCCGTGGTCGAATCCCATCCGGGTAGACGCCACCGGAGCGCTTGCCCTCCCTCTGAATTTCCTTCCCGGCCCTCGCGCCTACCTTCAGTTTATGCTTTTCTTTGAAAGTTCCTCCACCGGGACCATCCGGATAGACCGCCTTTCCGTGCAATACTCTTCCGCCCTGGCCACACTGGCTCTGGGAGAGATCGCCCTTTTGGGACAGGCCGATCCGCCGGATGGGGCGGCCGTCACTCCGAGCGGTGTGAGTGCGCTTTTCACGTACGATGTGCGGGCGCATTTTGATACGCAGACACTTTCCGGATTTGACGGAATAAAGATAGAAACGCCTATGCAGTCCGATCCCGCCTCCATCACGTTGGAAATGGGGGAGCCTCTGAGTGCGGTGGAACCCGACAGCGTGCGGGTGGGACCGACTTTTCTATCGGTGTATTTCCCATCGCACAGAGTGATCACGAACGAGCCGCTCAGGATCACCTTCGAGACGACACCGGTGCAGCACACCACGATGTTCAACGGCTGGCTGTTAGACACCGGCGGGAATCTCTCCCAACCCATCCTTGCGGGGAATGTATGGGACGACGTGCGGACCAATTCCCTCGCGGTGTTCGGGTTTTCCACGGAGCCGTCGCTCTCCCTCGACATCGCCCCGGAATTCATTACGCCGAACGGAGACGGATTCAACGACAGGGCGCTGATCTCCTATGGCGTGACACAACTTGCAAAAGAAGACGTCGAAGTCAGCCTCCGGATATACGACCTGTCGGGGGCCATGGTGAAGGAAGTCTTTTCGGGACGTCTCGCGCCCGGTATCTACGACGCGACGTGGGATGGAAGAAACGGCGACGGGGAACTTCTTTCCCCCGGGCTTTATCTCTGCCAGATATCGGCGGAAACGGAGGCGAAGACGCTCAGGAAGTTTGAACGGTTGGCGGTGGTTTACTGAGTCAGGTGATTGGTCATTGGTGATTGGTAAGCAACGTTTAGACTTCCGAAGTCTGCCAGACTTCGGAAATCTTCTCCCGCTCTTCTGACTTCTACCAAGTAACACTTTTGTAATCCCTTGCTACGGAAGGAATTCCAAAATGGGAGTTTTTGGCTCCCAGGAACCACATCCGTGTTTCTTTCTGAAAGAATTATGCGCGTCCGTTCTGCGCATAATGGAAATGCTGGCCTCTGACCTCTGGCTTCTGTAAGGAGAAAAAATGCTACGCAGGACATTGATCTGGATCGCTTTGTTCGCCTGCTTCGGGATGGCGGTGGGAAATGCCTTTGGCGCTCGGAAGGAAAGGGTCATCGGCGGCAAAACGGGAACATCGTGGGCGGAGGCGGTCTATGAAAACACCATCCTATACCATGACTGTAACCGCAAAAGATGGATTGCCCTGGACGATACCACCGTCCCGGACGCGATTCAACCCATGGAATTCAAGTCCCGGGAAAATATAATGACGAATCCCGACGCACCGGAGAACATGGCTGTCAATTTGCTTGGATTTGAGTGGACCGGATTCAAGATTACTCAGGCGTTGCGATGGGCCAGTATGGAACTGGGCTGGAATCCCCGTGTATGGAGCGGCGGTCGGGTGTTTATCCCCAGCTTAGGGGTATGTATAGGGTCAGCGACCCCATCCGGCAGCACCATTATGGTGGATGGAAACAAGACCAGCGCGGTGGCGTATTACAGGGAACAGGTGGCCGAGTTCGTGCCCTACGTGGAGTATTTGGAGCGCTTGGGGGCAGCGCAGGCTGCGGTAGGTCTTCACCATTTGATGCTTCCGGTTTGGCCCATGGAGACTTCCTTCTGGACGTTCGATTTGGGAATTCCTTTGCCCGTGAAGACTATCAGGTTCTATCCTCCCCCCACAGGGGTGCACCCCACGGGAGTGCCCTACTCAGAGTATTTCCCCAAAGCATACGAAGTTTCGGTCACGGATCAGATCTACCCGTGGTTGGTAGATGAGGAGCCGGATGGGCTCAGGCAGGCGTTTGAGGACGTGGTCGCCCGTGTGTTCTACAACACCGAGCAGGACGTGGAAGTGGAACTTCCTTCGACTCGGTTTGTCCGGCATATTCGGATCGCTTTTGACCTCATGCCGCAGACGTTCGGCATTGCTGAAGTGGAGGTGTATGGAGAGGGCTTTCCTGCTGTGGCCCGGTATATCTCCGAGGTGTTGGATTTCGGAGAGCCGGTCACGTTCGGGAAGGTGTGCTACAAATTTACGAAATTCAGGAAGACCCCCGATGGGGAGGCGGTGGAAGATCCGGATGCGGCGGTGCGGCTTGTTTTGCAGACGAAGAGCGGTCGGGATGACAGCCCATTGGCCTATCACGTCTATTCCGAGTGGGGAAAGGAAGTGGAGGTCGGGGGGAAGGAGTATGAGGAATCAAAAAAGATGTACAGTTCGTACTACTACCCCGTGAAGAATCTGGAGGGCTACCAGGCGTCGGTTATCGAGGAGACGGAGCGCTGGGACATGTGGTCTTCTCCGTACCGGTCCTCCGAAGTGCCGATCCGCTCTTCGGATGCCCGGAGGTATTTTCAATTCAAGTTCAACATAGAAACCGACGATCCGTTCGCTTATGGGAGACTGGATTCTCTGGTGTTTGAGTATTCTCCGCTTTTGTGCAAAGACGTGGTGGGAAGTGTCTCGCTTTGGGACGCCCCGATTGCTGAAGAAACGATTACCACAGAGGTTCCCTTGGGAGTGGATACGACCTTTTGCTATACCATAGAAGCGGTCTTTGATTCCCCGGCGCAGAAGGGTTTTGACGGCGTTCGGATCGCGCTTCCCTCCAAAGGAGAATTTGTGCGATTGGAGATGGGGGATGTCGCCGTTCCACAGGAAGAGATAGTTGTACGGGACGACAGCGTGAACGTGGAACAGGGGGTGTGCTATCTGGAGGCCTGCTTTCCTTCGCACCGAATTACCAGAGCGCGCAACGCGCCTCTTAAGGCGGTCTTCAAAACGACCCTTTTGTCCTCCGGTTCGTATTTCACGACGGAGGTATTCGACACGCAGAGCGACAACTTCCCTCAGTTGGTCAATCCAAAGGGAGGCAATCCGAACGTATTGAGGGTATTTGCTTCGGAATCCGAGTTCGACGTGTTGGCTTCCGTGGAGATTGCGCCCGGGCTGATCACGCCCAATGGAGACGGACAAAACGACGAAGCAGAGATCGCGTTTACCCTGTTCGGCGTGGAGGAGACGCCGGTCTTGATAGAAGTGCATGATCTTTCGGGAACCCGCGTAAGGGAGGTTCTCTCCGAAAACAGGAGCGCGGGTACGCATACAGAACGTTGGGATGGAATGAACGCCGAAGGAGATTTAGTGTCGCCGGGGGTGTACCTCTGCAGAACGAGGGTGGAGGCGGACGCGGGTGTGTACGAAAAGGTGAAGGCGATTTTGGTGGTGTATTGAGTTCCCGATGTAAATGATCTCGTTTCTCGACGCATCGGTTTCTGAAGCAAAGATCATCACTTTTCACCGCAGAGACGCAGAGAAGCAAAACGCAGGTCTTGAAGTTCTTTGCGCTCTCTGCGTCTCTGCGGTGCGTATTTATTTTCATCTTGAATTCCCAGTACGATCAGAAGGGAGAAAACAACTATATGTTTTTTCATAATTCATCCCACAAGCTCTTTCTCGGTGTCTTAGTGCCTTTGTTCCTGAGTTTGGCGCTTTGCGTGTGCGGCTCGGTGTATGGAGGCGAATATGCCATAGACCGCAAAGCGCAGTGGGAGAAGTGGACCTATCCCAAGGGCGTGTTGGAGCTTGAGGATGATGGGAGTGTGCGGCCGGTGAAATTCTCCGAGGAAGAGTTTAACGCTTCTCTGAATGCGGAGGAGTTTGCGTACCATAGCCAAAGCGGGGATAGTGCGAGGGGAGGAGTGAGGGCGGGTTGCGGCGTGGGAATGGAAACTGTGATAGATGGGCGAGCGGATACGTGGTGGAAGCCCGGGAAGGGGGATGGAGTAAAGGACTGGTGGTTGAAGCTGGATCTGGGCAGATTGGTATTCGCGGACCGGATCAGGCTGGTATTCCCGGACACGGTAGATGCGAGGCCTTTTGAGCATTTCTCGGTGTACATCGCTGAGGGGGTACGGCTTCAGGGGATGGAAGAGCCGGCCTATCGCAGGATCGCGGCGACGATAAAGCCGAACACGGAGCGGGTGGTGGAGTACGATTTGAGTATTCGGGACGAGGCTGCGGCAACCGGGGAGCATTTGATCACCGAGGAGGCGTTTGATTTTACACCGCTGCAGTACATAGGATTTGTCGCGGAGAAGCCCAGTTCGGACGCCGCGCTGGCCGAGATCGAAGTGTACACTTCGGGCAGCAACGTTACGCCGGGAACCTCAGAGAGAGGCGGAAGCGTGCGGTATCCCGAAGCGAGGATGTCCTCGGTCGAGCGCGTATTTGATGGGACCTTTGCCTCCTTGAACATGAGCAATTCCACCAATAGGGACTGGCGCGTGGACCGTTGGTTTGACTACGATCTGGGCACGGTGTTTTTTGCGAAGGACATTGTGCTTTTCCTTCCGGAGAACGATAGGGAAAATCTTCCCTTCGTTACTCCTCACCTGCATGGTACCGGACGCGGTGAATTTGACGGATATGTGCTTTACACTTCGGACGGGATGCCCAGTGCCGCGATGGGCACAGACCAGGTGATGGGGGACACTAAATGGGAGTTTTTGTCGGAGGTCGAAAACGAGAAGGAACCATGGCGATGGCTGTTCTGGCACGCCTTTCCGATTCGCAAAGTCAGTCACGTATTCTTCCATTGGACGCACTTGACCGATTACAATGGGGCTTGCTTTGTGAATGAGATGATGGTCTATGCGGTGGGGTATCCCGCGCGCGTGGAACTGAACTCGGATTTGATAGATCTGGGAAAGGCCGGATCTATCGCCTCGGTCGGATGGGAAGCAGACGCGCCTCCGGAA
>JAUWMS010000375.1 GCA_030613045.1 Candidatus Latescibacterota bacterium
GCCCTAATGTTACATTGCAAATTACGCACCACCAATCACTACTCACTACTCACTACTCACCAATAACCACTTCTCTCCCCGTCCGGCCCGACTCGTAGATCGCCTGCACGATCTCCACCGCATGCTTCGCGCTCTCGATGGAAATATAAGGCTCCCGATCCGTCCGGATCGCCTCCACCAGATCCTCCACCTCGCCCTGATGACCGGATGCCCCCACAGCCATCGGATCCGAAGAGACGCCCTCGCCTTCTTCCTTCCTCTTCGGGCCATAGAGACGCAGCATCTCTTGCTCCTCTTCGCCCTCCCGCTCCCCCTGAATTTTCCAGATTTTCAGTTCGCCCTCTTCCACGCAGATCGTGCCCCGTTCCCCATAGATCAGGATGGTCTGCGGCAGTCCGGGATAGGCGCACGTCGTCGTGCTCAATGTCCCCAATGCGCCATTTTCGAACTTCAGTGCGGCCACCGACGTATCCTCCGACTCGATCTCGTGCGCATACACCCCAAACGCACCCATCACCGAGCGCACCCGCCCCACCAACCATTGCATCAAATCCACCGTATGCACGCCCTGATTCATCAAGGATCCCCCGCCGTCCATCGCCCACGTGCCCTTCCAACTTCCGTGCGACCCCTCGTAATAGGTCTGTTTACGATACCAAGGCAGCATCGCGTGCACCCCGATCAGCTTTCCCAATCGCCCGCCGTCCATCGCCTCCTTCATCCGCCTGTGCAGCGGCACGGTGCGCGACTGAAAGATCGCCTGCATTTTCACGCCCGCATTCCTTCCCGCCTCGATCAACCGCTCAATTTTGTCCAACCGGACATCCACCGGCTTCTCCACAATCAGATGTTTTCCCAGGGCTATGGCCTCCAAAGCCATATCCACGTGCATCCCGGTCGGAGTGCAGATCGCCGCCACCTCCACGTCTTCGTCCGCCAGTAAATCCCGATACGCCGCATATCCCCGGCATCCGTATTGAGCCATTACCTGATTCAAACGCTCCGCATCCACGTCGCAGACCGCCACCAACCTGGCTCCCTTCGCGTTCGTGATCGCCCATGCGTGGTGTTTTCCCATTCCCAAACCCACCACACCGAATCCGATCTCCCGCTGTTCCGCCACGTTTTTCTCCTTCTAAGTCGTTGGATAAGTCTCTGGAAAAAATTATTTTCTATGCCCACCACGAAATACACGAAATACACGAAAAAAACCAACACACATCAAACTCTTGATTTGCGGGGTTCTCTGCGCCCTTTGCGCCTTTGCGGTGAGATTTTTTCGCCTAACGCTCCGGCCTGTAAGACCGGGACACGCCGCCGTAAAATCCGCTTTTCTTACGGGCCGCTTCGGTGATGCGAACGACCTCGCGGGCTTCGCTGAGCAAGATGTCCTGCCCGGCTCCTTCCCGGAGCACAGCGTACACGTTGTCGTATAGATCATAAGGCACCGCCCCCTCCGAAGGCACGGTCTTCTCCTCCCAGGGGATCTGATCCGCGTTGCCGTATCGCCGTCCGACGGCAGGCCCCTTTATCACGCTCAGATCGCTCAGTTTCTCCGGATCAAAAACCTTGATCTGGCTCGTCTTCCCATCCGAGGTCAGGGTCCCGTACGTCCCCAACAGCGTCCACTTGGGATCCGAAGCGTTGCAGGACGAGGACACTTCGAGGTCCACGATCCGACTGTTCGTTCCCCGGAGAACGAGCTTCACGTGATCCTCCACATCGCCCACGTCCGAAATCAGCTTGAGATCGCTGAAGGTCTCCGCGACCGGGGCCTCGAGCAGCCGGAGTGCAATGTCCAGAAAATGCGGACAGGTATTGTTCAGCACACCGCCACCATAAGCCCTCTGCGTCTGCCAGTCGTTCCGCCGGGAAAAGCCCGACAGCCGGATGCGGATCTCGAATACGTCCCCGATGAGACCGCTCGCCATGACTTCCTTCAAATGCCGGAAATCCTTCGTGTACCGATAGTTGAAAAACACAAACAGTTTCCTGCCCGACTCGTCCCGCGCCGCCGCCATACGATCCACCTGCGCGGTGCTCATGGCGATGGGCTTCTCCACCAGCACGTGGCGGCCCGACGACAGGGCCTCTGTGGCGATGGGGGCATGCGTGAACGAATAGGACGACACCACCACCAACTCCGCATCCGCGGACTTGAGCAGGCTTTTGTGATCCGAAAACACGGCACAGCCGAACTCCGCCTGAGCCTCCTCCCGGCGCTCCGGGAGAAAATCAGCCACAGCCGTGATCTGAAACCGCTCGTCTCCGCGCATCCGGTGCACGTGGATGTCCCAGCCGGAACGTCCCAGTCCAATTACGGCAACTTTGATCGGGTTGTTCATAAGTCCTTCCTTTCTTCTCAAAGGGGTAGAAACTCCACATAGCCGCTAAGAGCGCGAAGAACCACGAAGAAAACCTTGAGAAGTTCTTAGCGGAGCTTAGGCTCATTTCGATTTCTCAGGTCTTCAGGCTGTCCTGCTTTGGCGATAAGTTCAAGATCGCGCACATGATGATTTGGGACACGGATAAACACGGATTGAAGAAAAAAATCTGGAGATATCCGTCTAATCCATGTAATCCGTGTCCTACTTTACAGGAACAAGAGATTGGAGCTTTTCAATGATTACTGGAACAGATACCGTTGCAGCATACCAAACCGCATCCATATTTACATGGTCGTAAGCGTGAATAAGGATATCACGCATACCCGCCATTTTTCGCCATTGGATTTCGGGTTGCTTTTTCCGGAATTCCTCGGAAAGACGTTTTGTGGCTTCTCCGATAATTTCAAGTTGTCGAATCACAGCCGACTGTCGCAACAGGTCATGATCGAACTCATATTTATCCACACCCTCGATGAAACTTTGCACCAACTTTGCTGCTTCATAAATATCCACCAAATAGCTATCATCATGGCTGTGCATAAACCACCTCCGCAGAACTTAGGATAGCCTCACGGCGAATAGTGTTTCTGCTTCGTTCAATGCCTCGTCGGCTGACGAAATCCACTTCACGCCCGAAAGTATTTTTCAGTTCATCCTGCATCTCCACGTGATCCAGCAGGGTCCACTGGACATCATCAGAAAAAGTTACTAACACGTCCATATCACTATCCGCCCGAAAATCCTCCCGCAACACAGAGCCAAACAGCGCAAATTCTACAATGTTCCACCGATGACAGAAAGCGGCGATTTTTTCTTTTTGCATGCGGATTATTTTTGGATACATATCGTCCTCTCAGGCAAAATAGACATCCCCGCAAAAACATCGCCGCGCCCTCCGTATCCTCCATGCACGGCTCGGGGGACAAAGATCGCCTCGACCGAACCGTGAACGGAGCAACGCGGAGTTCACGGCAAAGGCAGGCTCGCGAGCAAGATGAATATCCCGCACCATCCTTCATTTGCATGTTTCATCGCAAAGATGCACAGAGCGCGAAAATTTAGGCTTACAGATTCTCCAATCCGAAATGGCACTTGAAGTGGGTGTTTTCAATCCACAATCCGAAATCGTCTCACTTTCCCTCTCCACACTTAAACCAATACTTACGCGCCCAGCCGATCCCGAACCACACAAATTCGTCATCCTCCCACGCACGCCGAATCATCTCATGCGGCACCGCTCGACCATCTTCCCACACCGCCTTCCCTCCGAGCAGAATCCGGGGATGCCCGAAGTCCGCTTTGGGAATCGCGATCTCGGCCTTGCATCCTTTCGGCACGGTCACTTTCAGGTGAAACGTCTCCTCATCCCGCATCCACGAAACCGGGATATCACCCCGCACCGTGGGCACG
>JAUWMS010000137.1 GCA_030613045.1 Candidatus Latescibacterota bacterium
CCTGGATTCGCTCCAGCGCCTCCCGAACCGCCTTTCTGCGGAGGCTCAACAACCCCTTCGCGCGCGTGTTCATCATGACCACGTAGGGCCTGTATTGCTCGAAAGCCCACTTGTACACCTCATCCGAGGCGTATCGTTTCATCAAATCGAAGACCCGCAAGTTGCGATCCGTGTCGCGCGCGACGCCTTCGTATTCCTCCAACACGAAGCAAGCGAGGTACCGATGATAGTATTGAACGGCCTCCAATTGAAGCTTCACGCAATCTTCGGCCTCCAATCGAAACTGCGCGTCCGTCCCATATCGGGCTTTATGTTCCCGAATCAACGAAAAGTAATATTCCAAAAGCGACGGCTTCCCATAAACCCGCTTGCCATCCGGTCGCCCCGAAAGCTCCATCTGAACAAGCCCCATGTCCATCCTCGTCTGAATCCTGGGCCTTCCATCCGTCCCCATAATTCGCCGGACCCGAATCTCACCGGGCTTATACTCCCATCCCTCAAGGACCCGAGCAATGTCTTTGCTCATCGTGTATTCTCCAAAACAAGCGTCGTCTCGCAGTTCCTTTCGGCATCCATCCGTTGTTCCAGGCCTCCCTGTCCTCCCTGTCTTCTGTTCAAACATAACATCTGGACCGGATCAAGTCAAGAGAAAAGTCCTCCGGGAAAAATCCATCGTCCAACAAAGAGGCCCCATCCAAAAAACACCCGGCGCGTTGCGTTCCCCGCGTCCCTTCGGCGCCTATTCTGAAAACGAGAGGAGCCACTTGCAAAACGTTCCTCAGATGAGATGGCGCCCGGTACTTCGTGCCTTGCAATGACAATAATAAAGTCGTTTTGTCGATGTGAGCGGAGTTGCGTCCCCTCGTTTTTCCGGATTTTGCATGTGGCTGAAGGGAAATAAAAAAAGGGGAGCCGAAAACATTCCGGTTCCCCTAAGACTTACTACAACGGGCTAAAAAAACTACCCGACAGATACACTCGCCCGATCAAGATCCACAATCTGCTGCTTCCCGACATAAGGCTTCGTCTTGTATTGCTTGAAGTTCCCGATCTTTCGCACCAACTCCGCCATCCGTTCGGAGCTCTCCCAAATACTTTTGATCATCCTATAGCCCGGATCCTCCGCATCCATAGTTTTCAGAAGCAGTTCCGTCTTCCCCATGATCACGCACAGCGGCTGATTCAGCTCGTGATTAACCGCGCCCACCATCTCCTCGATCGCGCCCTCCTTCGCCGTTTGAATCATCCGATTCTGCTCCCGCCTTAACCTTCTATGCAACGATTCGAGGCTGCTCATTTCCGCCGCCAAACGGCGATTCGCCGCCAGAACGACCTCGATGGTGCGCTTCTCATCCGAGATCGTCCGGGAGCTTTTCAGTGACTCCTCGACGGCCTCCACCAATTTCTTCCTATCCGCCGACGACTTCAGCACACCACCCAAAACCTTGCGCGTATCCCCGGAACCCTCAACCGTCGGACGAAACCTCCATTGCACAATCGCGATATCGGGATCGAACGCCCGAATTCCCTTCAAAGAGATCGCCTCCTCTTCGCTCTCAGGAGAACACACCACCACGCCGACCTCCCCCCCTCCGAGAATGCGCATGGCCTCGTCCTCATTCGATGCAACCTCCACATCGAATCCGGCCTCACACAGGGTCCGTTCGACCTCATCCGTGCGTGCTCGACCCTTATATAGAATTAATACCTTCGGACGATCCACCGGACCTCCTCCTTCTATCTTGCGCAACAATCAATAACAACACTATCGCGAAATGCGGGCCATCCATGCAAGCAGGTCACACGCAGATCAAACACCATTACGCATTTCCCGAACACCCTGATACAGCAAAAAAGCGCCACAAGGTAAGCATACTTCTTCTTTTTTGCTGTGACCCAAATCACACATCAGCAAAAACACCCCGCCGTACCTTCTAACGCCTTGAGAAAGAGTCAAAAGCACACTCTCCTGTCATAGTCCTCGTACATCTGTCGAGCCATTCTCCTCATCACTTCGGCCTGCTTTCTTTTCCCCTTGATGGCATAGTCCAACGCCAAATACGCCATCTTGTTCAGCATCTGCCGCATCGCCTCAGTCGGCGACATATTCCGTCTGGCTCCATCGGACATCGTGTCCTCCTCATGAAAAACGGGTCCTTATGGCACTTTTTCCTGAGCCTTTCCCAATCGCTCGCCGAGGCACCAAGCACGTAAACTTCTTCCCTCCGGGGAATACCTCTCCGCAGCCTTTGCGAGAAAATAAGAAAAACTCAGTACGAACTCAAAGAGGACGTCCATCCCACAACGATAGAGAAGCCCTCAGACTTCTCTACGTTCATCGGAACCGTGCAAACGAACCTTTAGGTTTATTCCCACATAGCTTCCTCCATTTCCCACGCCCGAATCACCCGTCTCGTCCGAATGCGCTTGATTAGATAAATCCCCAAAAAAAGCGCCGACACCCCCATCCAAAACCAGGGCCCTTCGACCAAAACAAGCACCAGATTGTAGCGATCCTTCGCATACCGCTCCCACGCCTCAAAAAAAACCTCAAGGCGCATGCCCGCCACCTGCGCGAATGCCTCCTCGAAACCCGATCCGGACTGCATCGCCCGGACGAGCTTCCGAGGGGCATCCGGTCCCCCGAGTTCGCATAGAAAAAGCACGGCGAGATAACTTTCCACGTAAGCCAATTGCGCCTTGGTGCTCCGAAAGGACAGCATCTCACCGATCCGGTCCAATGCAATCATCCTTCCCAAAAGCACCGCCCGGGCCATTCGAAGCGTCTGTTCCATCCGCCATTCCCCGCTCTGCCTCATCGCCCCCCCCTCATCGAACCACCGGGGCACCCTTTTTTCTCCAAGCGCCCGACGAAGGCACACGTGCGACAATTCGTGCCGAAGGACCTCCCGCAATCGGGCGCTCCCCTCCGAGGACGCACGAATCACAATCACCCCCCGCTCAGGAAATGCACATCCTCCTCCCCAATCCGGGCTCCGTCCCCCGGTCAACCGATTGAACGCCTCATCCGACGGGGGGAGAAACACGCGCACGCGCGCGGCGCCTTCGTATCCAACACCCATCGCCACCTCCTCGTACACCGCCTCCACCACATCGGATGCCTCCGATGCCAAGGATTCATACCCCGGACGAAAAAAGACCGAACCCCGGTCGGATCTCAGACACGACCAGTTGGAATTTTCCGACGGCACCTCCCCACACGCTTCGCCCTCCGCAAGCGAGACCAACAACCACAGGACAAACCCGATCCTGAGCACCTTCATCGTACCGGACCAAGCCTCCAAAAAAAACAGCCACAACGTCACGAAGACACGAAAACATGCGGTTCTTTGTGTCTTTGTGCTTTAAGTGGCTGCTTCGGGGTGAATATACTAATTTCACGTTCCACGGATCACTCGTCACGCGCTTCCATCTATATCAAATACGTGCCCCTTCACGTAAAATTTTCTGAGCATGTCTGAAGGGCGCCGCAGTGAAGAAAGAACGTGTCAAGGAGAGTCGGAATACCAAGCATAAATGGCGGAAGTGAATCGTTCGGCAGCCTTAGAACCCGCATCAATGCCGTGATCCTCCCAAAATTTCCGAATGGTCCTGTGCGCCTCCTCCCACACGGAAACTTCCTCCAACTGCGCCATCAGCATCTCGTAGATCTCCCGGTCTTTTGCAAACAGTTTCCGAATAAAATACCGTTCCTCCTTTTCATCCCCCCTCTTCTCCAACACCCCCTCCGGCCTTTCCACTACATCAAACACTTCCTCCTCTTCCTCCACACGCGAACCGACCGGCGCTGCCGCTTCGGAACTTTCCTCCACACCCGGACTATGCGATTCCGCCTCCTCCGATTCTTCGTCCGCCTCCTCCTCGTCTTCCCGCGCGTCGCCTTCGTGCTCATCCCCCAGGGTTTCTTCTCCCTCGTTCTCTCCGAACCTGCCGATCTCCTCCCCCGCCTCCAAAGACCACGGCTCCGTCTCTGTCTCCCCGGCCTCATCAAGATGCCCCGTCATCTCCAGAATCCGACGCACCTGCCCCAAGGTCAAACGCTCCCGCCCCAACATCTGCTCCACCTTGATCACACGGGCCTGATCCCTCATCCGGTAATAGTTCAAAATGTGCTCAATAATATCCAGATCTATCTCATCCCCGTCCTCCGCATGCCGCTGTTTCAGAAACTCCAGAGTAGTCGTTGCCGCGTTTATAACCAACTCCACGGCATCGGTCGCCAGTTCCTTATCCTCAATCCCCTGAAGCACGCCCACCAGGGTCTCCCGGTCCATCACCTCCTCCGCATGCTCCGCTGCATAAGCCTTTACACCCGCTTCGTAAAACGCCTGCACCGGAAGCTTCGGAAAGGCCTCGACCAACTCGGCCACAGACAGCGTCCCCTCCTTCGGAAGGAAGAATTGAACCATAGCCTCCACGGGACGTATCCGAAGCATCGTCTCCCAACGTATCTGCTCCTCAACGACCTGTTCGATCTGCGTTTTGGGAAACATGGTCACATCCAACAACACATCGTCCAACCGCTCCAGGATAACCTTCACACGGGGATGATCGTAGCTCAGCCCACTATCCGTCCGCCTTTTTTGCTCCCGTTCCAACGAGGCCTTCGCCTGAGCCGTCAACCACTGGGTCAACAGCGGAGCAATCCCCTTCTCCTTGATCTGCCCCAACTCCACAAAATCCATGCCATCCGTCAACCGTTCCACCAACAGCGACTTCACGCGCTCCATCCGTTCCTTTAACATAATGGTTCCTCCTCCGAACATCCAAGAGATACCGGCTACGACAACCGCTTCTCTCCCACGCCCCACAATAATTTCGTCCGCAGCACCTGATAGAACGACTGGTCCTCAAATGCGATCAGAGACACGCCATGAGGAGATCGCCGTATGCGCACCCGATCGTCCGACCGAAGCATCCGTCCCACCTGTCCATCTACCGTAAGTTGAATAGGGTCTCCCCGATTCGACCGCATCCGCACCCACACCGTCACCTCCGCCGGCACCACCATCGGACGCACCGAGAGTGAATGCGGGCAGATTGGCGTAATGATCAACGCATCCATCGCAGGATGCACAATCGGTCCTCCGGCGGACATCGAATACGCCGTCGAACCCGTGGGCGTGGAAAGGATCAACCCATCCGCCAGATACAGACTCACGAACTCCTCCCCTACCGTGATCTCCACCTCGAGCATCCGCGCCGAAGGCCCTTTTTCCAATACCACGTCGTTGAGGGCAAATACCCCCTCTCCCTCCTCTCCCTCCACCTTCGCGGTCATCGCCATCCGTCGCTCCAACCGATAGGCCCCCCGAAGCACCCGCTCCAAAGCCTCCTCCACCTTCTCCACGCCCACCCCCGCCAGAAATCCAAGCCGTCCCAGATTGACCCCCAGGATCGGCACATCGCCAAACCTCGACACCTGAGCCGCCTTCAAAATCGTTCCATCGCCCCCCAACGCCACCACCAGATCCGAATGCTTCCCCAACTCCTCCACCGGGACAAACACCCCTTTCCCCTCACACACCGTCCTCAGATCCTCGGAAAATACACACGTCAACCCCATCTTCTTCATCCGCGCCGGAAAACCTTTCAAGAACGCCTTCACCTTCGGCTTCCACGCATTCGCGATCACCCCGACCCGCCGAATTTCCATGTGATCTACAGCTTGCATCGCTTCCTCTCGAAAATGCACAATTTACAATGGGGTGGTAAGGAGCATCTCCGCACACGCCGAGATGGCGGCCTCCGCTCAGGCAATTTTTGAACTCTTTGAAATTTTTGAAATTCAGGCAATTTTATGTTCCCTTCAATCTCGTCCAGAATCCCGGCCGCTTCATAAAATCCCCAATCACCTCCACCATCCCCTCCACATCCAGCCCGATCTCCCGCATCAAGATTTCCCGATCCCCCTGCTCGATGAAGCGATCCGGAATCCCCAGCCGTTTCACAGCCACTCCCTGAATGTCCTCCCGCTCCAAAAACTCCATCACCGCGCTCCCGAAGCCGCCCTCCAACGCATTCTCCTCCACCGTCACCATCGGCTTCCCCGCTTGGGCGATCCGGCGGATCATCTCCCCATCCAAAGGCTTCACAAAACGGGCATTAACCACCTCCACCGAAACGTCCCGTTGCGACAGCGCATCAGCCGCCTCCATCGCGGGAACCACCATGGCCCCCACCGCGAGAATCGCCCCATCGTTTCCCTCGCGAAGCACCTCACTTTTTCCGATCTCCAAGGCTTCTACCTCTCCGCTGAAATCCGTCCCCGGTCCGCTTCCTCTCGGATAGCGCAGCGCAATGGGACCTTCGTCATACGTCAGCGCCGTTTTCAACATCGCCTTCAGTTCCCGCTCATCTTTCGGAGCCATCACCACCATATTCGGAATGTGCCTCAGATAACTCAGATCGAACGTCCCATGATGCGTGGGCCCATCGTCTCCCACCAGTCCCCCGCGATCCAGCGCGAAGACCACCGGTAGCCGCTGCAACGCCACGTCGTGGATGATGTGATCGAACGCCCGTTGCAGAAACGTGGAATAAATCGCCACTACCGGACGAAGTCCCTCCGCCGCCAACCCCGCCGCAAACGTCACCGCGTGCCCCTCCGCGATGCCCACGTCAAAAAATCGCTCCGGAAACCGCTCTGCAAAAAAATTCAGCCCCGTCCCATCCGTCATCGCCGCCGTGACCGCCACCACGTCCTCCCGCGCCCCCGCAAACTCCAAAAG
>JAUWMS010000104.1 GCA_030613045.1 Candidatus Latescibacterota bacterium
TCGGACATCATGACCAGAATATTGGGTCTATCATTGCTCTGGGACATGATGAATATCCTCCCAAGTTGAGGGTACGCCAGACAATCTCGCCGCAAAGCCGCAGAGACCGCAGAGGCGGAAAGCGCAAGGCGAGAATTCTACGTTCTACGGGTTGTATTTCACGCTTCACGTTTTACGTTTCACGTTTCACGTTTCACGCCTCAAAACTTGATCTTCAACTCCCCAACGAGCACCGACTTCCGGTTGAAGTGCTCGTCCACCCGATAGAGCCGCCCCAGGTCGTCGTAAAGGTAGGTTCGGTAATTCCGACGGGTTTGATCCGGCTCGAAGCGCGAGTATCCCACCGAGAGATTGATGTCGCGCGTCAGATCGTAGTCGCTTCCGAGAAGCCAGGCTCCTGCGTCGCCCGTGCGGTCGGTGCGCTCCTCGCTGCCCGGATCGGGCGAGGTTCTGAGATAGGTGGTGTATCCGTCCAATCGTTTGGCGAACAGGTTCATCTCGCGATAGCTGTACCGGTTGGGATCGAGCACATAGCGCATGTTGATCCCGAAGGCATTGTCGTACCCATCCTCGCCAATCTCGCTGTCGTTCTCCGGCTTGTCCAGATCCTGATCCGCATCCGATCTCCGGGTATAGTGGTACCGATCCTTGAAGGAAAAATTGAGCCGTTCGGAAAGGTCGTAGTTGAAGGAGAAGGCCTGCTGGAGCGTCCACCGATCCCTTCGGCTTTTCTCGTCTATCAGATCGTCCAGATCGCCGAAATCCTCCCGGAACAACTCGTCCTCTTTCGTAGCGCGAACGCCATACGCCCGCTCCATATCCCGCCAACGCGGGAAGCGCGGGTCCCCAATGCGGTATTGGCGGAGGGTGTACCGGCTCGCGTCGCGCAAGTAAACATTCCCCAGGAAATCCATGGCCTGAAAACTCAAATCGTGCAACTGAGGGTCGTTCTTGTCCACCGCGAAGATCGCTTTCCCCACAAACGTTCCATCGCGCTCGAACACCTGAATGCGCCGCAGGACCTTGAGATATTTCTCCGGCGCTTCTTCCTCCTCGCGCTCCCGGCCTGCGTCCTCCTCCAACTCCTCCACCCTTCTTTTCAGATCCACCAGTTCCCTCGTCTGTCCGCTTCCGGTTAGACTGTATTCCAACTCGTCCAAACGCTGGCGCAACTCATAGAGATGATCGCTCTGAGCATCCACGAGCAGCGTCTCGGTCAGCCAATCGGATCGGACGCGCCCCTTCGGCCCTCCGAAGGGATGATCCTCGAATCGCCGCTCGAATTTCCCTTCATCCGCCACCGAGAGCCTTCCGCCGGGATCCATCGCCAGTGCGAACGGACGGATGAACTCGCCCGAGCGCAGTCCCTTCCGGCCGAAGGCAAAGAGAAAGTCGCCGTCCCCGTCGAAGACCACGATCCGGTGATTGCCCGCATCGGCCACGTACACGGCTCCCTCCTCGTCCACGATCAAATCCTGCGCGCCGTCGAGCTGCGCATCGCCCGCGCCATACGAGGCGAACGTCGCAACCTTGTTCCCCTCTGGATCAAACTTGAGGATCGCGTTCCGTTGCACGTCCAGAAGATAGATCTCCCGATGGCGGCTCACCGCGATCCGAAAGTCCCGGTCGTACCCGGTGGATTTGATCCCCAGCGAATACGCGCCTTCCTCATCCACGATCACCACCGCCTCGGTTAGGCCCTTGGGACGCTCCTGTTCGGCCCTCATGGAGATCGTGCGCACGAACGCGCCTTCGGCATCGAACACATGGATGCACGGGAGGAAGTTATACAGCTTCGGATTTCCCGTGCCCTCGATGTACACACTCTGCCAGTCCACCACGTACATCCGGCCCGCATCGTCCACGGTTAGATCCTTGGGATGACGGAAGCGCTCGGATCTGATATCGAGGACCGGCTCGGTCAGTCGCTGCACGCGCCGGTTGTCGCTGTCGGAGAGATAGACCCCACCCTCGCCGTCGAAAGCCAGATAGATCTCCCGTCCGAACTGCCCCGCGCCGGAGCCTTTGCCCCCGAATTCCTCCTGAAAAGCCAATCGGCTCACCGCATCGCACGCATCGGGTAGCGCATAAAATGCGGCAAGTATAAATCCAAGCCATCCGAAACAGCGGATCGTCTTTTGCATTTGGTCCTCCTCTGGTTGGGTCTCGCCACCGGAACACACCGTCATTTCTCTATGGGTTCCTTTGTGGCGGGAAGCTAAGTTTTTGGGATCGCTTCTTCTATTATCCTATAGGCGGAAAAGCTCAACCAAAAATACGGCATTTTCCAAGCCCTGTCAACCCCAAAGATCGCTATTTCCCCAATAAAAAGGCCGCTTCCATCAAACGGCGGAAGCGACCTTTTGCGAACAGCTATTTTTTTCCACGGAGCATCTCTCTGTGCCTCAATTCAGTGGGAGTTCCTTTTTTTCTGGGCGAAACATGCTCACATTTCCTCCTCCCCATGCAGCATCTCCATCGCCCGCTTGCTCGTCTGATAGCTGATTCGATCCACAATGCTGGGTTGTATAAGAGTAGCAGGTCGAATGTCAGAAAATCTAATTGAAAGAACTGAGTTCATTTTTCTTGACTTTTGCCGATAGAATAAGTATCTTCGGAAACCTTTGAGTTCCTCAGCGGCGTCCCACACATACCTGTTAGACTATATCGCGGCACTGGCTTCCGGGAGTGGTATATATGGGGATTTATTCTGAGTATCTGGACAGATCGTTTGACTGGCCTGCACTTATGAAGGAACGAAAGAAGCAGCTCGCCCGGATCTCAAAACTGCGGGGGGATAGAGCTATTCTCTCATATGCCAGCGCGATGACAAAGCAAGCTCCTATAGCCATAGACTACGACGATCTCGTTCCTATACTGGATCAAATCAGCAATCTTGAAGGAGACAAAATAGACGTTATTCTTGAAACCCCGGGGGGTTTTGCTGAGATTGCGGAAGACATAGTCAAGCAGATACGAAGTAGATTCTCCGAAGTGGCCATGATCGTGCCAGGTCACGCCAAAAGCGCAGGTACAATCATGGTTATGGCGGGCGATGAGATCCTTATGGGACCGGCTTCTGCACTCGGGCCAATTGATGCACAAATGTTTCAAGGTGGGAAGCGTTTTTCTGCTCATGCCTTTTTGGAAGGACTCGAGAAGATAAAGCAAGAGGTTGAAGAACAAAGGCGCTTGAACCGTGCCTATGTGCCCATTCTTCAGAATATATCCCCTGGCGAAATCCAAGCTTGTGAGAATGCGTTGAGTTTTGCCAAGACACTCGTGACTGAGTGGCTTTCCAAATACAAATTCAAATTCTGGGATACACATTCAAGCACCGGTGAGCAGGTAACAGACGAGGACAAGAAGAAACGAGCTCATGAGATTGCGGAGATTTTATGCGATCACGGGCGATGGCTTACACACGGACGCTCGATTGCCATTGATGATCTACGTGAGATGCGCCTGAAAGTAATTGACGTCAGTAAAGACGTTGACCTTTATGACGCCATTCGGCGATACTACACACTTCTGAAGATGTCTTTTGATACGACGAACATATTCAAAATATACGAAACACCAGACTCACAGGTCTATCGCTTTGCAACCCCACAGGTTGGTCCGGTATCACAACAAAAGCCTAATATGGCAAAGATTGAATTTGAATGTCCCAACTGTAAAACTAAGACAAAGATTCAAGCAAACTTAGAAAAAGGGGTTCCAACAGAGGAAGGAGCCGTGCCGTTTCCAAAAGACAATATTCTTATTTGTCCAGCGTGCAATAATCGTATTGACTTGAGCACACTGCGAAATCAAATAGAGTCCCAGTCAAAGAGAAGGATCGTTTAGGAGGTCGTTATGCCAGAGAAACCGTACAATTTTTCGATCATCTTTGAAGAGCTTGACAAGCTTTCAGAAGAGCCTGAACTTAGGCTTGAAGCTGAGGAACTCAAAGAATACGAGGAGATACGAGCTCTCAGAGAAATTGTCCTTGAGATGCAAGCTCCGGTGCAAACTTATTTTGCCTCTACGTAGAGGCGGCGAAACTTCTTCCAACACAGCATCTACGCTACAGGCCAGCATTCTTGCCCTTGGAGTCATTGCCTCCTTTGGTCGCACCGATGTAAGCGCTTCAACTTTTTTCCTATGGATGAAGAACGGGCTATTTTTGAATATTATGCATCTACAACAAAGGCCCTCGGAGCTATTCCGAGGGCCTCGTCTTTTGAATCAAATTTCCCTGCATCACACCTCCTCCTCCCCGTGCAGCATCTCCATCGCCCGCTTGCTCGTCTTATAGCTGATCCGATCCACAATGCTGTACACCACCGGGATGATCACCAAGGTCAGCGCCGTGGCCGTGAGCAGTCCGCCGATCACGGTCAGCGCGATGGGACTGCGCATCTCCGCTCCCTCGGAGGTCGAAAGCGCCATCGGGATCATCCCCAAAATCGTCGTGCCGGAGGTAATCAGAATGGGCCGCAGCCGCGTCGCGCCCGCCTGGATCAACGCCTCGTGCTGTTCCACGCCCCGTTTCCGCAATTGATTAGTGTAGTCAATGAGCACGATCCCATTGTTGACCACGATTCCGGCCAGCATGATCAACCCGAGAAAAGAGACCAATGAGATCGTCTTCCCGGCGATTAACAAACTCAGGACCACGCCAATCAACGCCAGCGGCATCGTGAACATAATTACCAGGGGCTGCGCGAAAGACTCAAACGAAGCAGCCATCACCATATAGACCAACAGAACCGCCAAGAGCAAAGCCGCTCCCAAAGCCACGAAGGTCTCCATCATCTGCTCGTAGTCCCCGCCGAACTCCACGAAATAGCCGGACGGAAAGCCCTTCGTCATCGGCGCCACGGCTTTTCGGACGTCCGCCATAATACTCCCCAAATCCCGCCCGAACACGTTGGCGGTGACGGATACCCGCCGGCTCTGATCCTCCCGATCCAGCTTGACCGGGCCTTCGCCGTATTCAAGGCGGGCCAACTGTTTCAGGGGAACTTGAACACCAAGTGGGGAACGCACGGTCAGGTTTTCGATGTCCTCGATGGCGGTACGGTCGCCTTCCCGAAACCGGACCCGGATGTCGAACTCGTCGCCTCCGCTCCGCAATTGCCCGGCCACCTTTCCCTGCATCGCGGTCTGAATCGTTCCGGCCACCTGCCCGACGGTCAGACCGTACCGGCCCGCTCTTTCCTGATCTATCCGGATCCTCAATTCCGGCTTCCCCGCTCTCAGGGACGTATCGAGATCCCGAAGCCCCTCTATGCCCTCTATCTTGTGGGCAATCCTTTCGGAGATCGCCTTCAACGCGGCAATGTCTTTCCCGAATAGCTTGATCTCCACAGGCGCCGCAGCCCCTCCACCCATCATCTGTTTGCTCATATCCACGAACTCGAATTGAACACCCTCCACCTCCGGGAGCCTGAGACGCACGGCGTCCATGATCTCCGCGTTGGAACGCTTCCGATCCTTTTTATCCAGCAGCCTCGCGGAGAGTTGCCCCACGTGAATGCCCGCGTCCACGCTTCCGAACGCCACGTCCATCTTCGAGGCTTCAGAGAGTCCCCCGAACGCGCCCACGGTGAGCACGCCTTCCTGCGCGATCATAATATCCTCGATCTCCCCGACGAGGCGGTTGGTCTCCTCCAGCGACGTGCCGATGGGCATCTCGACGTTCAGCATGACGAAGGGCTGATCCGACGAGGGCATAAACTCCGTGCCCACGATGGGGATGAGTCCCAGGCTGATCAGGAAAAGGGCCGCGGTGACGCCCAATACGGTCTTCCGGTGGGAGAGCGACCAGCGCAGGACCCTTTGGTAGCGCTCCTTGATCCCCTCGAACTGCCCTTCGCCAAAACGCTTTTGAACCGTTTCCTTCCTTTCGGTTTCGCTGAGGGCAGGCTTTTGCCGCTTGAAGATCACGGAGGCCAGCATCGGAACCAGCGTCAGCGCGACAAAGAGGGAGGCAAGCAACGCAAACGAGATCGTCAGCGCGAGCCCTCTCGACAGCTTGCCCGCGATCCCGGTGGCGAAGACCATCGGAAGGAAAACGGTCATGGTGGTCAGCGTGGAAGCCGTGATCGCCATGGCGACCTCGCGCGCGCCCTCTTTGGCGGCGGTGATCCGGTCCGCACCCTCCTCGAGATGGCGGAAGATGTTCTCGATCACCACGACGGCATTATCCACCAGCATCCCCACGCCCAGCGCCAATCCCGCGAGGGTCATCAGGTTCAGGGTGTACCCCGCAAAATACATCGCGATAAACGTGGCCACGATGGAAAGCGGAATGGCCACGGCAATCGTGAACGTGGGCCGCCAGTTCCTCAGAAAAAAGAAGATCATCAGGACCGCGAGGATCCCTCCGACCACCGCATTGCCGCCGGTCCGGCTCGTGATCTTTCGGATGATCTCCGATTGATCGAAGAAGAGGTGAAAACGCACGTCCGAAGGCAGGATTCGCTCGATCTCCTCTAATTCCTTTTTCACGCGATTGCCGACCTGAAGCGTGTTCGCGCCGGACTGCTTGCTGATCATCAGGATAATGCTGTCCCTTTTTTGGGTTCTTCCGTAACTTCGGACCTCCCGGTGCGCATCGGCCACCTCCGCAATGTCCTTCAGATAAATGGGCGTGCCTGCTCCGGACGTCATCCCGACGATGGTGTTTTCGATCTCGGAGAGGTTCTGGTATTCTCCCATGGAGCGCAGGAGAAATTCCTTATATCCCTTCGTGATATGGCCCGCGGGCAGGTTCAGATTCCCAAAGCGAAGCGCGCCGACCACCTGATCCAAAGAAAGTGCGCGGGCTTCCAGTTTGGACTCGTCCACCCGCACTTGAATTTCGCGCTCCAACCCGCCCATCAGCCTCAACGCGGCCACGCCCTCCTGACGCTCGATGCGCCCCTTCACCACGTCCTTTAAGAGCTGGCGGAGTTGGAGCGTATTCATGTCCTCCGAAGTGACCCCATAAAACATCACGGGCATCATGGACATGTCGAATTTGACCACCAACGGCTCGACCGCGTCCTCCGGCAGATAATCCCGGATCAGACCGATCCCGTCCCGGATGTCCTGCGCCGCAAAATCGAGGTTCGTGCCCCACTCGAACTCGACCATCACCACCGATACGCCCTCTTGGGAGAATGAGTTGACGGATTTCACACGGTTCACCGTGCTGACCGCCTCCTCGACGGGCCGCGTGATCAGATTTTCAATATCCTCCGAAGACACGCCGGCGTATTGGGTGAGCACCGAGACCACCGGATAGTCTATGTCCGGCAGCAAATCCAGCCCCAAGCGGCTGAACGCGATCCCTCCGAGCACGCGCACAATCGCGATCAGCATCGTGACGGTGACGCGTTTGTTCACCGAAAATTCGGGTAAATTCATGGTGGGCTTCCTTTCACTCTTTGACTAAAAATCGTGCACCGTGGAGTAGAGGATGATGTAGAGAATACGGCGTAAAACGTCAAACGTGAAGGGCCAGTCACCACTCA